>JBFJKD010000031.1:0-13950 GCA_041635095.1 Porticoccaceae bacterium | reverse complement strand
TTTTGTCTCCATCAACGCCGCAGCGAGCCGCAAGCCCCAGGGTCGAGCAAGAACCGGTGCCCAGGCGTCCGCTCCAGAGCAGTTTATTTTTATTACTTATAGGCCATTTTACTAAAACAATTTTGAAAAAATATTTATGTTGCTTTTAATTCTTTGAATTTTTTAAAGCAAAAGCGGCCCACTGGTGCCGCTGTCGCACAACCTGGGTCAAGCAAAAATGCTCGCAAGAGATTATTTGGCGTAGATGTCCAGGGTTTTAATCACCCGATAGGCGCCCAATACCGTCGGTACGGCAATCCCCAACCGTTCAGCCTGCTGTAGCAGTGGCAAAATAATGGCATCTACCTCGGTGATTCGTGCCGCCAGCACATCTTCGTGCATGGAGGTGCGCACACCCTTGGGCTTGGTTTTAAAAAACTTTCCCAATTCAAGACAGTGCGCCACGGCGCCATCGAAATCCAGTTCGTGAATTTGTTTCAGAAAAGATAGTGGCGCATAAAAATTTTGCGGTTCGTACCCCAGCCCTGCGTAGATCGCCAGCAACTCCTTGGCGATGGTAACGTAATGTTTCGCGCCTTCCAGACAGGAAAAACCGTCGGAAAAATCCAGCTCGGGATTACCCACCAGGGTGCTGGCGGACCAGGCGGAGGCACCACCTACCTGCACGACCTTTTCCCACAACACATGCTGGATATCCTCCACCGACTTGGCCCCCAGGCCGGCCTGACAAAACGCTGCCGCCAGGGTTTCGGTGCGCTCGGATATACCGCCCTGCAACTCACCAAAATAGGCAGTGGTTGGCGTGGTGACATGGTTGAGTGTATGCCCTGGCGCGATGAGTGTGCCACCTTCCATGATGGAACCGCCGATAACCCGCTCTGCGCCAAACGCAGTTATCAACTGCGCTTCCTTGCCTGTCCCGTTCTGTAAGGTCAACGCCACTCGAACGCGATCATTTAGGACAGCCGCGTCTGCAAGTGCACCTGCCATCGCTTTTTGTTTGGTCAGCAGAATGTAGTAGTCGATATCGCCCTGCACTTGATCGGGATGCGTGGTGCAGCGCAGATTATCTTTGACGATAAAGTCTTCGCGCCCAGTCAGTCTCAGCCCATTAGCCTGTATGGCTTCCATATGGGCGGGACGACCGATCAGCGTTACCTGATGCCCGGCCCTGGCCAGACGCCCGCCGATCACCGAACCCAGCCCACCCGCGCCATGAATGCAAACGTGTAACTTTTTAGTCATGAACCACCGACTCCGTGAAAACTATGGAGAAAAACTTCTCAGGAAACCCCAAGGGTTTTCAGGCTGGAGACGATGCGCTCCCGCAACTCCGGCTTGCACTGTTCGACCGGCGGAATGATCGGCCCCGCTTCGAGTCCAATCGCTTCAAACCAGGCTTTCATGCTGGCCAGTGCGCTGGCGTAGGTGAAAGTGTTAATCACTTCCCAGATAAACACATCGTTATACAGTTCGCGCACCGGGGCCAGCTCTTCAGATTTCTTGAAGGCCTCATCCCACTTGCCCTGTGCCGACAACGCCCGATATTCATTAATGATGTGGCGTTTCTTGCCGTAAATAATATAGGACAATTCGCCAAACACCACCTGGCCACCGCGGCGTAGGTCGTCGGCGAAATTTCCTTCAAACGGATCTGACACAATAAAATCGTCGCGCATGAGGCTGCGTAATTTGAGGGATTCGGCCCGGTTCATCACGCCCTGCTTGGTGCCGACAACTGTGTCGATATCCGCCAGACGTTTCATCAAATCCCAGCCCAGCACCTTGCCTGACACTGGCGTGCGATACAGGGCAACGGCGAGATTGGAGTTATCGGTCAAATACTTGAACCAGTTGTACACTTCGTTATCGGTGCGCAACTGCACGGACGGGTTCATCACCTCGGCGCCGTCGTAGCCCAGTTTTTCCAGGCGATTCATTTTTTCAACACACTGATGGACACTGGGGTCGAGAATAATCGACCATAGTCCGATACGCCCTTTAACCGCGTCGGCCACGATTTCGTGATAGCGATACCAGTCAGAGAGCGTGACATTCCAGCACTCGGCGATAAATCCACCGACCACCAGGCCGTCCACACCCATTTCTATAAACGCTTCGATATTTGAACGAATACCGGCTTCGTTAAACGTAAAATCCGGGTTCATCGGCGTGACAGGGCAATTAAACATCCCTTTGACATTTTCCTGCGCCCATTGCTTTGCCGTACTACGTGTATAGTTCATGAGACTCTCCCCTTCAGGTAAATTTATAAGTAAACTGTCAATAGATATAGTACACCAATCAGGGACGTTGAAAAGAGCAAATATTTGCACTTCAACCACCATTTCAATTCCACCACCGCCGATGGGGTATAGCGTGAATTTAAATCGTCCAGAATTATTCAGGCAGCAGTGTTATATCAACGGTCAGTGGGTCGACGCCGACGATGGCGCCACCATTGCCGTCACCAATCCCGCCAATGGCGAGGTGTTGGGCACCATTCCCAAGCTACTCGCCAATGAAACCCGTCGAGCGATAGAAGCCGCTGACAATGCATGGCCAGCCTGGCGTTCTCTCGCCGCCAAAGAGCGCTCCAATATCCTGCGCAAATGGTTTGACCTGATGATGGCCAATCAACACGACCTCGCAGTGTTGATGACCCTGGAACAGGGTAAACCTCTGGCAGAATCCATGGGGGAAATCGCCTACGGCGCGAGTTTTGTGGAGTGGTTTGCAGAGGAAGCAAAACGGGTTTACGGCGACACCATTCCCGCCACAACGCGGGACAAACGCATCGTCGTGCTCAAGCAGCCAATCGGCGTCGTGGCGGCGATCACGCCCTGGAATTTTCCCAATGCCATGATTACCCGCAAGTGCGCCCCGGCGCTCGCGGCAGGCTGCCCGGTGGTGATAAAACCGGCTACCGAAACCCCCTATTCCGCCCTGGCGTTGGCCGTATTGGCAGAGGAAGCCGGTATTCCACCCGGCGTATTGAATATTCTCACCGGCAGCGCGAGCGCTATTGGTGGCGAACTCACCAGTAACCCAACCGTGCGCAAGCTGTCGTTCACCGGCTCCACCGAAGTGGGCAAGATTTTAATGCGCCAGTGCGCGGACACGGTAAAAAAAGTGAGTATGGAACTGGGGGGTAACGCCCCGTTTATCGTGTTTGACGATGCCGACCTGGATGCGGCTGTGGATGGCGTGATGGCCAGCAAATTTCGCAATACGGGGCAAACCTGTGTCTGTGCCAATCGTATTCTGGTACAGGACGGAGTGTACGACGAATTTGCAAAAAAACTGACCGTTGCCGTCAGGCGCATGAAGATCGGTAGCGGTCTGGACGAGGGTGTGGAACAGGGGCCGCTGATCAATCAGGCGGCGGTGGACAAAATTCAGGAGCACCTCGACGACGCATTAGCCAAAGGCGCAAAAATTCTCACCGGCGGCGCTCCCCATACCCTCGGCGGAACCTTCTACGAACCAACGGTCATCGTCGGTGCCACCTCGGCGATGTTGGTAACCCAGGAGGAAACGTTTGGGCCATTGGCACCGCTGTACCGCTTCAAAAATGACGACGAAGCCATAGCCCTCGCTAACGACACGCCGTTTGGTCTGGCGGCCTATTTCTACGCACGGGATATGCAACGGGTGTGGCGCGTGGCCGAGGCGCTGGAGACCGGTATTGTTGGTATTAACAGCGGCATTGTGTCCTCGGAAGTCGCGCCTTTTGGCGGCGTGAAAGAGTCCGGGATTGGCCGCGAAGGCTCAAAATACGGGATTGAGGAATTCGTTGAAATTAAATATCTGTGTATCGGTGGCATGTAGCCCATTGCAGGTTATATAAACCACAGCCAGGCCGGCAGGGAGATAAAGAATAGTGCCGTGCTGGTGACCAGAATGGTCGCTAACAGCTCCGTATTCAGGCCAAAGCGCTCGCTGAGTATGAGCGTGGCCATCATGGTGGGCGTAGCGGCCATTAATACGGTACTTTTCAGGACTTCGCCCTCCCCGAGGGTCAGTAATCCAACGCCCAGCACCACCCCCGGCACCAGCACCAGTTTGATCAGCGCAGCCAGTAACGACAGACGCCAATAACGGGCGATACTCGCAAATGAGAGGGACATCCCCACCGCCAGCAACATGGCATGAATGGTGGTATCACCCAGCATGCGGGCGGCGCTCTGTACAAAAGTCGGCAATTGAATACCGGTCAGATTGAGAAACACCGCAAAGCCAAACGCCCAGATCGGCGGCAAGCTGAAAAATGTTTTGAGAAAAGTGCGCAGACTGCCATCGCCATTATCGGCGTTGCTCCAGTTGGAGCACACCCATACGCCCACAATCCACAGCATGGGACTAACCGCCAGCACGTCTATGTAAATAGCAAAGCGGGTCGCGGCCTCCCCCTGTTCCGCACGCAACAGCGGCACTCCAAGGGAAATAATATTGGCGTAGGCACAGGCCAGAATCAGCACCGCCAGTTCGGCTTTACCCATACCGAGGCGCTGTAAATAGGGCATCAAAAGCGCGCTAAAAAACATGCCGGCGACGATTCCCACATTGAACAACAGCGGCGCGCTGACCAGCTCGAACGACAGTTTTACCGTGGGAATCACCGCTATAATCAGTGCAGGGTAAAACAAATTCAGCACCAGCACGCCAATCGTGCGGCGCACTTCGAGGTAGGCAATACCGCCCGGCTCCGTGTGGCGCCAGATCACGCCCAACAATATCACTACCGCACTGGGCATCAGTGCCTGCTGGATGACGCTCAATATTGAATGATCCATGGCGGTTATTAAGCTATCCTGTTATTGACGCTGATCAAGGTGTTATACGCGTGGCGAAGTCTATTATGTCCTTATTCTGCGCCGAGGCGCTCAGCTTTAACTCATTACCATTTCGATGTAACGATGGAGAAATTTTATGCCGCAACCCATTGTCCTGAAATCACTACTGGAAACCGACGGCGTACTGGGCGCAGTACGCTGGCGAGCGTCCGTGGTCAGCACCAGCGCCACGCCGCCCGCCCTGGTGGAGTTTGTGGGTACCATTTCCAAAGACCGGGCGGAACGCCTGATGGCCCACGCCGAAGCGGCGGGCATGTCCATTTTCGGGATCAGCCAACTGAGCTACCAGCGTGCGCAGAACGATAAAACGGTGGTTTACCCGGTGGACTCCTATTACGTGCATGGACAATACACGTCCGTCGTCGTGACCATCAACCGGGTGGCCATTTTGCTCGACAACAAGGCCAGCGTGGATATTCAGGCATTGATTGGCAAAGTGATTCTGGTTGCCAACACCTAAACCGCTAACTGGCACAACCTGGTCTGCCAGTCAGGCGACCACGCTTGCGCGGTTGGGTTGTTACGGCTGCCGCTTCATACCAATACCGATACCACCATCGGTGCTGATCACTGTCCCGGTAAGAAAACGGGATTGCTCCTTGGCGGCCAGATAGAGATAAGCGGGCGCATGGTCAGCGGGCAGCGACGCAAAGCCCAGCGGCGTCATACTTTCCAGAAGTTTGTCCACGTCGGGAATCTCCGACAGTTTGGCCTCGGCCTGACCGCCAGCGCTACTGCCGCCCAAATTGGTCAGGGTGCCACCTGGCGCCACGCCGTTGACCCGAATATCCGGCGCCAGCTCGTGAGCTAACTCCCGAATCATGCCCAGTACCGCGTGTTTCGAAGCAACGTAAATGGGGCCGCCGCCGCCCGTATAAAAACTGGACGTGGAGGCGGTGAAAATCATGCTTCCACCGGTTTTGCGCAATGCCTCGACTGCCGCCTTGGCGCCGAGAATATAACCCTTAACATTGACCGCAAAAATTTCGTCGCAGATCTCGGCAATCTTATCTTCGCTTTGTTCGACCAGTGGCACCATGTAATCCCAGATACCGGCATTGCCGACGAAGGTATCCAACTGGCCAAAACTCTTGACCGTCGCCGCCACGGCAGATTTGTTGTCGGCCAGCGAGCGAACATCCCCCACCGTGCCGACCACTTTGTCCGCACCCAGTCTGGCCACCACGGCGTCGATCGCGGCCTGACTGCGATCCATAATCCCGACGCGCGCACCTTCCGCAACGAAGCGCTCCACAACCGCTAGCCCAATTCCGGAGGCGCCCCCGGTTACCAATGCAACTTTGTTATCCAGCCACCCCACCATCCATCTCCCGTTGTCGATATTTTTTGTTCTAATTAAAAGAAAATATTCAGGTTACTATCGGCCACCACAGCGTGGTTGAACTGCATAGTTCTGCGCGCCAACTTAACCGCTTTGCCCTCCACCCGCCAGATATCATCACGCGACACAATCATGCGCCGTTCTTCTCCGTCGAGGCGGTTGCGATACACCGTCACCACCGACAGCACTTGCCACTCACCCTCGGTCTGCGTAGGAAATACCTCAACATTGGAGACCAAATGTCGCAAATGATTTTGCGGATTTTCGGACCACACAAAATTAGTACGAAAGCGGTCTACCCGCAGCTGTAGATGTTGTTTCTTGTCGTTGAAAATATTGGCTTCGAGGGGCTTAATCGAGGACTCTTTTTCATCGCGCACACGGCGCGATGGCATCGGCATGTAGTAATGAATATCCTGCGTCAGCATATCCAGCCAGTCTTCGTACTGTTCGTTGTCCAACAGGCGAGCTTCGCTAAACAAAAGGCCTTGCAACGCGAGGTAGGTGTCGGCGTCCACAGGACTCGCAATCGGCAGAGAACTGCTCATATCAATTTTTCTCCGCGGCGCGAGCTTGTTCCAGATTATTGTAGCTCGGAATATCGGCCCAACCGTCGGCCGCCATCATCTCCTGCCAGCGGCGATAGAAAAAACGCTGATTCTGCTCGCCAATCAAGCCATCGCTAATAATGCCCGGCATATCCGGGCGGGAATGTTCCTTACCCATTGCCATGTTGGTGTAAATATTCTGGCGTCGAGTTTGCCAGCCGCGGTTTTGCGTGGTGCAGGCAATCAGGTTGTCGCCGTCGTCATTATCGAACATGCCTGCGGCGCCAAAGGTGCGACACACGTTGTCGAGTATCATCTGCTTCAAGTTGTCGGGCATTTCCTTGTCGACCATAGCCCAGGTCCACATTTCCATTTTGCCCGGACCTTTGGGGTGATACACCCGGAACCAGTTTAAACCCGGCAACATTTGCACGTTGGGAAACACGGTAAAATTAATCTGTGAGCCCCAAAACTGTTTGCCACGCAACTCGCCGAGGCGGGAAATCACCATCTCGCGGTTGACATCCAGATAATCCACCGCCATTTGCGGGTCGGGATAAAACGCATAGCCCGCGTAGCCGTCGAGTGTCGATAACACCGAGTGCCCGTTCATGCCCGTGACCGACATTGCGGTTGAGCTGTCGATATCCGTATTGCCGACCGACAGGCTTTCAATCTTCATGGATGACGCCACCGTCATCACACCGGCGTGTGCCCAGCCCAGGTGGTAGCCGTCGCCACAGACGTTTTCCACCGGCAATTTCCAGTTAACTGGGTATTCCACTTTCTGGGTTGTACCAATCAGCTCCGTGCCCTCCGGCATCGCGTCCAGCCACACATCCAGATACCACTTCATATCTCCCAGATAGTCTTCCAACGGCGGAGCATGCGGATCAAATGTACCGAAAATCATGCCTTTGTAGTTTGACACCTGAGCGACCGGCGTTAGGCCAAACTTCGATTTGTCGAGCTGGTTATGGTATGCGTCCTCCTCCAGAGGAACGCCGAGCAGCTCGCCGTCAGGGCCAAAACTCCAACCGTGATAGTTACACACAAAGCGGCGTGCGTTGCCCTGATCGGCCTTGCAGATGCGGTTGCCCCGGTGGGTGCAGGTATTGAGGAACGCTTTGACGGATTGATCTTTCTGACGCACCACCAGCACTTCATCCTCACCCATAAAGGTGCGGAAGTAATCGCCGGGCTCAGGTATCTGGCTGCTGTGAGCGAGAAACAACCAACAACGGCCAAAAATATGCTCTTGCTCCTGATCGTAAACCGACTGTTCGTGAAAAATAAGTCGGCTCTGACGACCGGTTTTGTTGTCCACCAATTGGTTAATATCCAGCGTATTCATTGCAACATCCTCACAGTACTTAACACGTCGGAGCCGTCACCCGTCCCGACCAAATGCGGCCAACATTACCATGCCGCACCCTCAAGGGGTCAAACTAACAGAGACCAGAAACCCGGCACTGGCGTTAACCCCTCTGGATTGGACACTCAGTCCAGCACGCCATCAAAAAACAGTTTCACGAGGGAATTGAACGCCTGCCGTTGTTCGATTTGAATCCAGTGTCCGCAGTGGTGAAAAACATGGAGCTGGGCGTTGGGAATTCGCTCAGCCAGATGATAAGAGTTACCGAGGGGAATAAAATAATCTTCGCGCCCATGGGTAATCAACAGGGACTGGGTAATCGCCGCCAGTTTCTGGTCGGACAGCACAAACGCATCCACGGATTGCTGTGTGTCTTTGGCAAACATCGCCTCGAACTGAATGCGCACATTGTCCTGCATCACATTCTTGTAGCGCTCGGCCGCTATTTTTGCGATATCTCCCCCCAATAACGCCGGGTTATGCAAAAACTTACCTACCAGATCAGCCAGCGCCGCCTCGGAAGGATTGGCGTAGAAACCCCAACCTTTTTGCAAGCCTTCGGTGGCTTTGAAAGGCGCGCCAACCGCGCCCATCAAGACCACTTTGGCAAACCGCTCAGGATGGCGGTCAAGTAAATGCACCGCGACACCACCGCCCATGGAATTACCCACGAGGTGCACTTTCTCCAACCCGCGAGCATCCATCAAATCGATCATCTGTTGTACCCAGGTATCAATCCAGGCGGTCGTTCCGCGGGGGGGGTTGTCGTGCTGGCTTTGCCCAAAGCCGGCAATATCGGGCGCCAGACAATGATAGCCGACACCCAGAAAGGGTAACGCAAACTGCCAGTTTGACATGGCGTTAGCGCCGGGGCCGGAGCCGTGTAGTAACAGCACCGCCGAGTCGTGGCCGACTCCGGTTTCATTAACAAACGTCTGGTAGGAACCCGTTTGAATCATGCTGGTTTGCATCACGTACCTCGAATAATGTGTGCTACCTGAAAGATCGGTTGTGTCGATTCTAGCGGTGAGTGTCCGGCGCGCGTGTAGCCGACGTAAACTTCTGGCCAGACATAAAAAAACCGGGTCAGTGACTGCTTCCCGGTTTTTGCGCCTTGTTCCCAGGCTCGCTAAACGCTGTAAATATCCATGACGTTGGCGATCATATCGTTGAGCACGGTGATTTTTCGCCCGGCGATCTTCAGGCCATCATCGGTCTGTTTAATGCGGTGCTCCTGGTGGCCGAAAAAGTGCGTGGATACTTTTAACTTATACGAGTAGGTCACCCAGGAAGAGTACACCTTGAGCTCATTATCGCCCAGTTGTTCAAAGTGATAATTGGCGGTCATATGGCAGGTGCGCGGCAGTGGTGTAGATGCGAGAGAACGCTCCGTTCTCAATCGAAACACCCGGTCTTCCAGACCCGACCGGCTGCCGTAATAGATCAGCGACAGCTGCGTATTGGGGTCATCAGTGACTGTGTACTCGTCGTCCCAGGCGGGAATCCAGTAGGGCGCATCTTTAGTGTAGAGATTTATCCATTTATCCCACTCGCGCTGATCGAGGTAAACGCCTTCGCTAACAATCAACGCAATTGCCGCCTGCTGTAAATCCTGTGACATACTACTTTTTCCCCAATTTAAGAAGTTGCTTCCATCAGCTCGAGCCAGCGCCGATGCTGGGCGATCATCAGCCCCTCGTCCTCGAGCTGCGTACCAGAGGTCACCGGGTTAACGCCCAGTTCTTTGGCAAAGCGTTCGGGCCCCTTCACCATATTTTCGGCACCCCGTGACATATCGCTCCAGCGCGCATTTTCACCCTTGAAGCCCACCTGGCTCATGCCAAACGCCGCCAGATCATCAGGTGTCGCCATACCGCTCGCGTTAAAAAAGTCCTCGTACTGGCGGATGCGTTTGCGTCGCGCGTCGGCCGACTCACCAATCGGTGCGATACAGACAGTGGTTACTTCGGTTTTATCCACCGCAATGGGACGAAATACTCTTATCTGGGTACTCATCTGATCCATAAAAAACACATTGGGGTAGACCAGTAGATTACGCAGATAACTGGTCATCCATTTCGATCTTAACTCGCCGTATTTTTCCGTCAGCTGCTCGGATTTTTCATAGAGCGGGCGGGACTGAGAATTGGGAAATTCATTCCACAACATCACATGGCCGTTGCCCAAATCGTAATAGCCACCGGGCAGGGTCTCCAGGCCACCGATTTCCGGCGCTTTGACGTCATCCATTTCCATCATCAGTTTAGCGCGGCGCTGAATGGTCTGAATGTAGTTACCGTGAATGGCGTCCACGTGAAACCCATCGACACCGTTTTCCGCCTGTAACTTCCAGTTGCCGTCAAAGGTGTAGGTCTGCACACCAGGCAGCACCTCGAGTCCCTGTTCGGACTGGTCCGCCAGCATATCGATCATTTTGGTGGCTTCGGCGAGATGAGTTTTCAAATCCGGCACGTCCGCGGTCAAGCTGCCAAACACAAAGCCGCGATAGCTGTCCACGACAGGCACTTCCGTCAGGCCCAGCTCGTCGGGGTTAAACGCTTCGGAGTAGCCCACATTGGGTTTTTTGCCATAATCCAGCAGCTTGCCGTCGGACTTGTAACACCAACCGTGAAAAGGGCAGGCAAAAATCTTTTTGTTGCCCTTGCTGACGTTGACCAGTTGCGCGCCACGGTGGGCACAGGCGTTGATAAAGCCGCGTATTTTTCCATCCCCGCCGCGATTGATAATGACTGGCTGCCGCCCCATGTAGGTGGTCATAAAATCGTGCGGTTTGGGGATCTGGCTCTCGTGGCACAGGTACAGCCAGGTTTTTTCAAACACCTGTTTCATTTCCAGTTCGAAGATTTCCGGGTCGGTGAAAATACGACGATCAAGGCGGTACAGGCCTTCGTCCGGACGTTCGTCCACATAGCTAGCGTATTTGCCCTTCATGATACTGTTCATGTTTAATCTCCAAATCTACCGGTTGGCCCCTGAGCGTCGGACTCCAGGCCGTGTGCACGCCCAAGGGCGAAATTACCACGCACCACAGCGCTGACACAGGTCACGCATCACCCGTAAAAGTCTAATGAACTCAGGGGAAATGTTCAACAATTGATTTATTTATCATTAGAAAGGTATCGGCACACTCCTGCCCATCACTGCCCCATAAATAGATTCACATCGGTGGGGTTAATCAGGTCCGGCACCGTCCATCCATCCAGGTCGTATTCGGACATGCAAGCCTCGGCGAGGGCCATCATCTCCTTATCCAGCCCGGTGGCCTGGGCCGCGAGCAGGGTTTCCAAACGAATATTTTCGTTATTACCCGCGTAATTGCGTTCGTACAACTCGTGACGCCCACCGAACTCAGTACCGATGCTGTCCCACAGCAACCGCATCACTTTTACCCGGCTTTCCGCGTCGTGACCATAGGAGCCACGAATGTACTTGTCGATGTAGCCGCGCAATTCCGGCACTTTAAAGTCCGCCGAATGGGAATTGAGGTAGATCAGGCCGCTGGCGACCACATTTTCTATAAGCTCCTTGACCCTCGGGTAGGCCGTGGTGCCAAGCACCCGATACGCCATGGCAGCCCCCAGATTTGGTTGTGCGGCGCCGCTCGGACCGGTGTCCGGGTTGTGGCACATGGCGTCGGACAGCGCCCAGAACACGTGACGCCAGGACACCGCTTCACCAATCGCCACCTGGACACCGCGAAAACTCTTGCTACCGGTCATCTCCACGGCTTTCATCAACAGGCCCACAATAAAATCGAACTTGACGGCGAGGCGCGTACAGCCGTGCAGCGCAAAGCGGGGAGCCCAACCCGACTCAGGTAAAAATTTGGAGGCCTTCTCGCAGTCGTTATAGATCAGCACGTCTTCCCAGGGAATAAACACATTGTCGAGTACCAGAATGGCGTCATTTTCATCCAGCCGACTGGACAGCGGGTAGTCGAAAGGGCTACCCATCACTTCCGCCTGATAGGAATAGGACGGCCGACAGATCAGCTTGACGCCTGAGGCGCGCATATCCACCAGCGCGGAAATGGCGAACTTGCCGTCGCCCATGGGTGTCGGACCGTATTGACCGAGGAAATTGTAGTGGGTTAGGGCCGAACCGGTAGCCACCACCTTGGCGCCGGATACATGGATACCGGAATCCGTTTCCTTGTGACAATGGACGAACACATCGCCGACTTCTTCCGGGGGCCGGTCGCGGTCGATGGGCGGGTTCACAATGGCATGGTTGATAAAGTAACAGCGCTCCTGACTCTTGCGGTACCAACGTTGGGCGTTGGCCTGATAAGGCGCGTAGTAATCTGGGTTGAATCCCAGGGTGGCCATAAAACTGGCTTTGTAATCAGGGGAACGTCCCATCCAGCCATAGGTCATGCGCGCCCAGGTCGCTATGGCATCCCGGGCGGTAATTAGCTCCTCCCGATTGTGGGATGTTTTGAAAAATGGATGGGTAAAGCCGCCGTTTCCGGTATCCGTCGGGACAATGACAGCATCCCGTTTTTCGGGATCGTGCATACTGTCGTATAAGCGGGCCAACATGCGCGCCGGATTTCGGAAGGCCGGATGCTCCGTCACCTTGGTGACTTTTTTACCGTACATCCAGATTTCGCGATCGTCCCCCAGACTGTCCAGGTATTCCTTGCCCGTAAAAGGGCGCACATCATTCTTATCAGTCACCATGACTCTCCCGGGTTACGTATTTACCCTCTCGATAACGCCAGTGCCAACAGCAAGTGTTCGGCACGCTCCCGCGCAAACTGCGGCAACCCCGTCATCCGTGGCCACCACTGCACTGGTTAGTTTAAATTAGAAAGGCAAGGGTCGGAATGGGCTCATCCGCATTCACCAGCACAACTTTTTTCAGATGCATCTGATAGCTGTCGCCACGCTCACTTACCACATAGGTCACCCGTCCCGACCACAGGCGAAAATCATGCACCGCCTGCACCGAAAATTCCGGCAGGAAAAAATTGGCCTCCACCCGAAACCGTCCGTCCGCCTCCGCAAAGTATTCATGGTTGGACATTAAGCGCCGCATGCGCGACACCGGGACTTGGGAGTAGCGAAAGCCGGTCTTCAGCTGAGCAACGCGGGTTTGAATGCGTCGATAGTTGTCGTAGAGGTGGGACACCTGCTTGTCGGGGCTGTAGTCGCCATCGTTACGGGGCACCCAGTAAACCCCATCTTCAGCCCACAGATCCTGCCACGCCTGATATTCAGATTCGTCCGCGAGGCGCGCTTCGTGGGTCACAAACATCAGCAGCGCAGCGCGCAGCTCGGTGCTAAGAGTGTTCACTACATTGACCTTATTTTCGGTGTCCGACAGCCAAAAATGCCCGACAATTATTAATTTTTACGCGACACTAGCGGCAACGTTATACCAGACAGCAGGCCACCACTACTCGGC
The DNA here is from genome assembly GCA_041635095.1 of Porticoccaceae bacterium. Classification (GTDB taxonomy): domain Bacteria; phylum Pseudomonadota; class Gammaproteobacteria; order Pseudomonadales; family Porticoccaceae; genus JBFJKD01. Next base: position 399 of record JBFJKD010000031.1, on the reverse strand, counting down.
GGTCATAATCTGCTTATAGTGGTTCCAGAAACCCCGGTTCGAGGTTTCGTCCGTCATATGCCCGGCCATGACCCCGTCGTCATTGTGTTTTTCCCGCTCCAGGCCCCGACTCAGATCACACCAGGGGGTACCCGACAACAGCGCTTTTTGCGAACGCTCCGCAATCGACGCGTCGTCTGCCAGTAGAAACGACGACGGGCCGAGAGCACCTTCACACTGGCGCAACAATCTGAAATCCAGCTCGCGGGCGCCCTTGAGAAACATAGGCGTGGCCCACTGAATGGACGTATTCGCGGACACCGGCTGGAAAATGACAATATTCATTTCCCCCAAAAACAGGTTGGGGAAGATCGCTGCGTGGGGTGGCCCTTCGAACAACCGTTTTTTGGACACCGGTTC
>JBFJKD010000030.1:0-14183 GCA_041635095.1 Porticoccaceae bacterium | reverse complement strand
CAAAAACCGACGACGGTATTATTCGCGGCTTTGTCCTCGAAAAAGGTATGGATGGATTATCGGCGCCGAAAATTTCCGGCAAGCTGGCGTTGCGCGCCTCCATCACCGGTGAAATCGTGATGGAGGATGTGTTTGTCACCGAGGAGCAATTGTTACCCAACGTGAAGGGCTTGGCGGGGCCATTCGGCTGCCTCAACAGCGCCCGCCTGGGAATTTCCTTCGGCGCGTTAGGGGCCGCGGAAACCTGCTGGCGCACCGCGTTGCAATACACTCTGGATCGACAGCAGTTCGGCCGCCCGCTGGCTGCCAACCAGCTGATTCAGATGAAACTGGCCAATATGCAAACCGACATCAATCTCGGTCTACTCGGCTCCCTCACTGCCGCGCGTTTGAAAGATCAGGGGCTGCTCGCCCCGGAATTAATTTCCATGATGAAACGCAACAATTGCGTCAAAGCGCTCGACATCGCCCGGCAGGCGCGGGATATGCTCGGTGGCAACGGCATCTCGGACGAATACCCGGTGATGCGTCATATGCTCAATCTGGAAGTGGTCAACACCTACGAGGGCACCGCCGATATTCACGCACTGATACTGGGTCGCGCACAGACCGGTATTCAGGCGTTTTTCTAAAATCGCGCGCCGCGAGAGTATCGCACTTAGACGAGGGTATCGCACTTAGACGATCGCACTTAGACGGGTGTATCGCATTTAGATTTGCCACAGCATGCGATGCAGTTTAACCGGCACACCTGAGGTCAAACTGGTTTGCGTCGACCCGCAAGAGCCCCCGGCGGGTCGCCTTTGAAGGCTGGCAAACTGGCGTCCAGCGGCACCCAGGGCAGCGCCGCGGCTACCCAACAATTAACCTCGGGCGCGAACTGCTCCGGATTATCGAGGGTGGCGGCGAAGACCAGGCGCATGGCGGGAATACGGGTAGTGCGCGCCAGCAGCGTACTTCCGCAGCGGCTGCAAAATGCGCGGTGCACCCGGTTACCGCTATCCCCTGCGCAGGCATATTCGCGGTAGTCACCGGTAACGCTCAGAGCGTCTACTGGCACCGCCAGGGCACCCACAAAAGCACCCCCCGTCGCCATGCGACAAGCCCGACAATGGCAGTTGATGTGGCCGAAGGGCTCGGCAGTAACCTGATATCTGACAGCACCGCACAGGCAGCCGCCGCTCGCGGGTAATTCCATTGGTAACCCTCCGTTAATCCACAATAGTCTTATCGCACACCCTCTTCCCGCACGACCGCTTCCGGCACGACCGCTTCCCCCATAGCACCGGTTTTGACGAACAGGAAGTTTCTGTTGCCCCCATCGCAGGCTATGATCCGCGCCGCAAACAACTCGCACGCCGCCAGTGGCGTCGCACCGGGATCGGGTGTAGCCCCTGCAACATCCATACTTTGTTTGTCACGTTTAAGAAACCTGTACATCGTTTCGAAACGCGCACTAAAATCAGCGCCCCTGGCGGTCACATCATGATAGATAAACTGAAACTTGTGGTAGCTCAGGGTCACCGCGCCCAAACCAATTGCCAACATTTTTTCCAGATAGCGCGCGTAGCTGTCTTGCAGATACTGCGCCAAGGCATTGGGGTTAGCACTGCCTGCGAATTGGGTTAGATTTAGACGCTGCTCAGGATTCAGGGCATCCGCTGCCAGATGGCGATTGGCGCGATTGCCCACCAGCTGATAGTGCGCGGCTGCACAGCGAATGCTGTGGCCGTCGCGGGTGCATGCAGCAAGCGCACCGGATATCGGCATCGGCTGCGCTACTGGGTGGGAAGGATGGGCCACTGCGTCGCGTACCGCGCGCTCCACCTTGGTTGGCGTGATTAGAACTTCAGGCTCCGCCACCATAATCCCCAGACGGGCAGCTGGGCGTTTTAACAACAGCGCCTGAGTCACCGCATCGTTGTTGCGAAAATCAATGAACTGCGGTAACTCATCGCCGCGACCCAGGGCGCGAATTTCACAATAGATCTGCTCGTAATAGTTCTCTGCCATCACAAAACAGGATGACCCGTACGCGCCGCCGTGCGCCAACAGCGCAACGATCGCAACGACCCGCCCCAATAGGACGCGCCCAAATAGTATGTACCGACGCCGTTGTCCCATGAAAATGTTTCTCCCACGCAGTCCACTCATCTTACTGCGTTCACCGATTGCATCTGTCAATTGCAGGCTGCGATACTTTGTTGCACACTTCCGGCCACCAGTATTCCATAAAAATTCGTACACAGGGGTAAGCTGTATGGCCAGTATTAGAAGCAAGATCGCCGCCGGGATCACACGTCTGACGTTGAAACGTAAACTGGGTGCCAGCGGCTCGGTAGACGAAGAGCGCGCCACCCTGGAAAAAATGTCGAAATTAACAGCGCGGCGTAAGCCGGGCGCGGCCGCGCTGGTGGGCGGCGTCAAGGGCGAATGGGCGGAACCCGCCGTGCATACCGCAAACCGAACGATTCTGTATCTACACGGTGGTGGTTACGTTATCGGTTCACCCGCCAGTCATCGGGATATGGTGTCAGCTATCGCGGACGCGGCCCAGGCCCGCGCACTGATACTCGATTACCGTCTCGGCCCGGAACACCCATTCCCCGCTGCGGTGGACGATGCGCTGGCGGCCTATCGCGGCCTGCTACAGGAAGGTTGTGCAGCGCAAAGTCTATTTATTGCTGGTGATTCCGCCGGGGGCGGACTGACCATCGCCACCCTGCTGTCCATCAAACAGGCGGGTTTACCGCTGCCAGCTGCAGGTATCTGCCTGTCGCCCTGGGTCGACCTGACGCTGGAAAGCGGCACCATGATCAGTAAGGCCGCGGACGATCCGTTAGTAACCCCGGATGCTCTGCGCTGGATGCGCGATCAGTATCTGGCCGGACAGGACCCCAAAGCGACCCTCGCATCACCGCTGTTCGCCGATCTATCCGGACTACCACCGCTATTGCTTCAGGTGGGTAGCGAAGAAGTGCTGCTGGACGACAGCCGCAATCTCAACGACCGGGCCAAAGCGGCCGGGGTCGAAGTCACCCTGGAAGTGTGGAACGGCATGATGCATGTATGGCATTTGATGGCGATGATGATTCCCGAGGGCAAACAGGCAATCCAGGCGATCGGCAATTACATTGCGGCCCGCAGCCCGACCGGGGTGAGCGCGCCATCCTGAACAGCGGCTATTCCCGTTTGGCAAACCCCGATGTTTGCCAGACGGGCCGATAGACCAGCACCATGATGGCCACCACAAAAGCGCACCCGCCCGCCACCGCAAAGGTTGCCGCGGCGCCAAAATTGTCCCACAGCAGTCCCGCCATCACGCTGGCCACAATCAGCATCACGCCGGTACACAAATTAAAAACGCCAAACGCGGTGCCGCGCTGAGCGTCTGGCGCGTGGGCGGCGACCAGCTGTGCCAACAAACCCTGAGTCAATCCCATATGCACGCCCCACAGCGCCGCGCCTGCAAACACTGCGCTCACAGCCCGCGCGTTAGCCAACACCAGATCGGCAGCAATCAGCATTGCCAGGCCCGCTAACAGCAAGGCCCGCTGATGACCGCGATCGGCGGCATGCCCCGCCGGATAGGCCGTCAGCGCGTAGGCGACATTCATCACGATCATAATCAACGGCACCAGACCGACGGTGAGGCCGACATCCACAGCGCGCAACACCAGGAACGCCTCGCTAAAGCGTGCCAGGCTGAACACACTGCCGAGCAGCACCACCAACCACAGATCCCTGGGCAAGCGCCACAGCGCGGCCATCTTCAGGCCCTGCCCGGACGCCCTCACGGACTGTAGCGTTTGCGGTTCGCGCACCGCGCTCAACAGCGCAACGGCGATCAACGCTGGCACCACTGCGATCCACAGTACGGCGGTGATATCGTTCGCCAGAAGCGCCATAAACACCAACGCCAATAGCGGGCCCAGAAACGCCCCTACAGAATCCAGCGCCTGGCGCAAACCATAGGCGGCACCGCGGGATGTCGTGGGTGTGATATCCGCAATCAGTGCGTCGCGCGGCGCGCCGCGAATGCCTTTGCCAATACGGTCGACACAGCGCGCAGCAAAAACCCAGCCAATCGCGCTGGCGAGGGGGAACAACGGTTTACTGAGTGCCGCCAGACCATAGCCGATTACCAGCAATAATTTCCGACGGCGTATAAAGTCGCTGCAGGCGCCGGACAACACTTTGGTGATAGTGCCGACACCTTCGGCGATGCCCTCGATCAGGCCGATGGTAACCATGCTGGCACCAAGTACCGTGCCCATAAACACCGGTAACAGGCTATGCACCAGTTCCGATGACATATCCATGAACAACGACACCAACCCCAACGCCCACACGCTCTTCGGCAATCCGAGCAACGAGCGGCGCAAGGAGCGATACATAGTGCCCATGAAATCAGTCTCGATGCCGTGGTGGCAACCGCGTGATGGTCGTCAACGCATTATCTGGTAACAGGGCTGATACACCTTACCGGGTAACTTCATGCGCTGTTGCGCGACAAACGAGGCCAGCAATTCGTCCATCGCCGTCATAATGTCCACATCGCCGTGAATGGCAAAAGGACCATGCTGGTCGATGGCGCGAATCCCCTCCTCTTTAACATTACCGGCCACGACGCCGGAAAACGCGCGGCGCAAATTGGCCGCCAGCAAATGGCTCTCCTGATCTCGGGTCAGCGCCAGCGAACGCATATTGTCGTGACTGGGAATAAACGGCATCTGGAACTGCTGATCGACTTGCAACGACCAGTTAAAGTAATAGGCGTCACCGTGTTGCCTGCGATAAACCCGTACCCGCTCTGTCCCAACCTGTACCGCACGCGCCACGGCCACCGCGTCATCGACAATGATCTGATAGTGATTTTGCGCCTCTGTCCCCAGGGTGGCGCCAATGAAATAATCAATCTGCTCGAAATACGCGCGGCTCGATGCCGGCCCGGTAAACACCAGCGGGAACGGCAATGCGGCGTTAGCAGGGTGCAGTAACACGCCCAGAATATAAAGAATTTCTTCGGCGGTACCAACGCCTCCCGGGAACACCACCACCGCGTGCCCGAGACGCACGAACGCTTCGAGACGCTTTTCGATATCCGGCATGATAATCAGATCGTTGACGATCGGGTTGGGCGATTCGGCCGCAATAATTCCCGGTTCGGAGATACCCAGATAGCGGCCCGTGCTGATGCGCTGTTTGGCATGACCAATGGCGGCACCTTTCATCGGACCTTTCATGGCCCCCGGACCACAACCAGTACAGATATTCAGTCCGCGCAAACCCATTTCGTAACCGACCTTCTTGGAGTAGTCGTACTCCTCACGACTGATAGAATGTCCGCCCCAACACACCGCCAGGCCGGGGTTGTCCAGCGGGCGCATGGCATTGGCGTTGCGCAGAATGTGGAACACGGCATTGGTAATGCCGCCGGATGTAGACAGATCAAAACGTGGGTCTTCGTCGATTTCGACGCCGACGTAGAGCAGGTCGCGCAGCACCGCAAACAGGTGTTCGGATATACCCCGAATCATTTCGCCATCGACAAAAGCCTCGGCGGGCGCGGCGGTTAGTGCCAGTTGTAGACCTCTCTCTTCCTGCAACACCTCAATCTCAAAGGTGGCATAACGCTCCAACAGCTCCTTGCCATCGTCCAGTACGCTGCCACAATTGAGTACTGCCAGCGCGCAGTTGCGAAACAGGGTGTAGAGCCCACCCTGACTGGTATCGAGTAATTTGCTAACTTCCGCGCGGGACAGCACGTCCAGTTTGCCCTGGGGTAAGATCAGTGCGTCACAAACGGGATACGGCATAATGCTTTTCCTGAAAGGGTGGTTTTGGCGTACGTCGGCTCGCAACTAATATCGCTTTATGCAGGCAGCACCGGGTATTTTCACCGACGCCATTCCCGCGTAAAAAATAATCAGGCAAGTATTACTTTTTCTGCGCCGCAGCGCTCGCAACGGTGCACGGTCACCAATTTGCCACGCTGCACGTCAAACTGCTTATCGTTAAAAATTTTCCAGCGATGAAAACCGTGACGGCACAGGCCCGTAGTTTTATCCTGAGCTCGCCGTTGGCGGAATGGCAAAATATCACCCATGGCAGTCGTGCTCTCCAGAAATTCCAAAATTGACCGCGCCGCACTTTCCTTCGCAGTGCGCACAGGGGCGGTGCATTTGCCCCTAGTAGCAAAAAAAAGCGATACTTAACAGTCCTCGACCTTATCTAAGGCAACAAATTGCAGCCACTACACCGCGGACTGGCGTTGGTATTATGCCTGTTGTTCGCCCTTGTTTTATACTGGCAGACCGCGAACTTGAGCGCCAACCAACTCGCGCTGCTACAGCAGATGCCATATATTCTCCTCGGGCTGGGGGCAATACTGGCACTGCTCGCCAATCAGGCGCGCGAAACTGCCCTGACAATCAGTATGCTGCTGACGTACTGGGTGATTCAGCAGTACCTGCAAACCAGTATCGAAAAACAACCCGCCCGACAAATATTTGTCGCACTATCCCTGGCCGTGCCACTGCTTCTGATGACACTACATGCCCTGCCCGAGTTGGGGCTGCGTCATCCTCTCAGCCTGTTCGGCATCGCCCTTGGGCCACTGCTACTCCTGGTTGCAGGTCGTCTGATCGAGTGGCAACCAGCGTGGTTTGCGCAACAGACCATGGAGTTTAGCGCCAACAATTTTTTTGCACTGAAACTATCTTCCACCGCTGGCTGGCTGTTTGTGGTGGCGTTTGCAGGTGGTCTGATCACGGTAATCACCCGTGACAGCAGTACCGAGGTCAGCCTGCTCGGCTGCTCCCTGTTGCTGTTTGCCACGTTTGCCTGGTTTCATCTGCCACAGTTGTCCGCAACACTATTTTCGAGTATTGGACTGCTGTTGTTCGCCACCCAGGTCTACACCCTGTTGAATCTGGCCTACCGAGATGAACTAACCACACTGGAAAATCGCAGGGCGTTACAACGTGCCGCCAAATCCGTGGCACCAATCTATTCAGTAGCTATGATCGATATCGACTACTTTAAAAAAATTAACGACACCTATGGCCACGATCTGGGGGACCAGGTACTAAAAATAGTTGCCGCCATCCTGGGGCGGGTGAAAGGAGGCGGGCGCGCTTACCGCTACGGCGGGGAAGAATTTTGCCTGTTGTTTAACGGTAAAAGCAGTGACGAAGTGGCCGCTGAGCTGGACACTTTGCGCACCGATATTCACAACTATGAAATGGTGATTCGCGACCACAAATTGCGTCCCCGCGAGCAAAAGGCCGGTCAGCGCAAACGCGGCGCGACCCGACGCAGCAATCGGGTGCGAGTCTCGATCAGCATCGGCCTGGCGGACAACGTGCAACGGGACGACAATTTCCAGGTGGTTATGGACGCCGCGGACAAGGCGCTATACCGGGCCAAGAACGGCGGCCGCAACCAATTGCATATTGCCTCCTGACCAACGATGCCAGGCGCTCACGTCGACCTGTTTAGCTATTGCCTGGGGCACTACGCCCGTTAAGTTAAATTGATTCACGACGGTATTTTGGGTTTTAATACTGCCTCGCGCTACCGAGGCTATCTCACTGGTAGCAAGTATCTAAATCTGGCAATGCACCGCGCGTTGCACAACATGCTGGCCAACACCTGACGGTCTCACCAGCGTCACCCGCCCAATACTTAACAGAGGACTATGTCATGGCCGAAGCCTATATTGTCGGCGCACTGCGCACCGCCACCGGAAAAAAAGGGGGGCGCCTGAGCACCATTCACCCCATTGATCTCGGGGCTATGGTGATCGACGCATTGATCGATCAGGTCGGCATCGATCCACAGGCCGTCGACGACGTGATTTTTGGCTGTGTCTCGCAGAACAGCGCGCAGGCTGGCAACATCGCGCGCAATGTGGCGCTGTCGTCGAAACTGGGCGAGAGCGTGCCCGGCGTTACCATCGACCGCCAGTGTGGATCCGCCCAGCAGGCGATTCACTTTGCCGCGCAGGCGGTCATGTCCGGTACGCAAGACGTCGTCATCGCCGGTGGCGTCGAGTCCATGAGTACGGTGCCGATGTTTTCCAACGTGCTGGACGGCCTCGACAAAGGGCGCGGCAAACCGAAAGGACAGCGTCTGGAAGAGCGTTATCCGGGCATCGAGTTCAGCCAGTTCAGCGGTGCCGAACTGCTCGCCAAAAAATATAATCTCACCCGCGAAGAGCTCGATCAGTTCGGTTACCAAAGTCATATCAAAGCTGCTGCTGCCACCAAGTCCGGCAAGTTTCGCCAGGAAATCCTGCCCATTGAGCTAACGTTGGCCGATGGCTCGGCGTTTATCCACGATGAAGACGAAGGCATTCGCGGCAACGCGACCATCGAAGCCATGCGTGGCTTGCTACCCATGGCCGCAGGCGGCATGGTCACCCCCGGTAGTGCCAGCCAGATCAGCGACGGTTCGGCGGCGGTCATGATTGCCAATGAACAGGCTGTGAAAAAATATGGCCTCAAACCCCGGGCGCGCATCCACGGTCTCGCCGTAGTCGGCTCCGACCCGGTAATTATGCTCGAAGGTCCCATACCCGCTACCCTGAAAGTGCTGGAGCGTACCGGCCTGACGATTGACGATATCGATCTGTATGAGGTGAACGAAGCGTTTGGCCCCGTGCCCCTGGCGTGGGCCAAGGCGGTGGGTGCCGATATGAACAAGCTCAACGTCAACGGCGGCGCGCAGGCCAACGGCCACCCCCTCGGCTGCACCGGCGCAAAGTTGATGACCACGTTGTTAAACGAGTTGGAGCGACGCAAATTGCGCTATGGATTACTCGCCATCTGCGAAGGCGGCGGCACCGCCAATGCGACCATTATCGAGCGACTGGATAGTTAGTGTGAGGCGGGCAACCGGGAACCCCGCACAGGTACCTGGTTGTGCTGCGCTCCAAACTTATGCCGCGAATTTAACTCGCCCCTTGCGGTGGTAATCGTTGCGAGTCAAGAGCGTGCTCGTTGAGTCAGTTTACGTTCAAGGGCACGCACCTGATCCAGCAGATCGAGAATCACCGCAACGCCGGCGGTATTAATTTCCAGATCCTGTTGCAGTCGACGCGCGGTGCGCAAGCGTTGCACACATTCTACGGAGAAACACCAGTTTTCAGGAGGTTGCGTCTGCGCCACGTTGGCATCCGCTGCTTGCAACTCCAGTACGCCTTCCTCGACCAGCTCTACCACAAAGGCCAATTCCACCGCACAGGCCTGCTGTAGTTGATCCACGGACAGGGATGCGCTCGCCTCCAGGATAATGCCAGAAACGGTATCCACTTCGTTCTCGTTCACCCGGCACCCCCCCAAGTTTGACGTGGGTTAAAGTTCGTTTCCTGTTGCAGCGCGCGATACAGCTCGCGCGCTTTATCCGTGGTTGTCGGCGGCAGCACCAACTGCAACACCACGTAAAAATCTCCGGGCGGCCGGGACGGAATGCCTTTGCCCTTTAAACGCAGTTTTTTACCGCTGGCGGAGCCCGGTGGAATTTTCATTTCAACCGCACCCATCGGCAGGGGCACCTTGACGGCCGCCCCGAGGGCGGCCTCCCAGGGCGCGACGGGTAAATCCAGATACACATCGTGGCCATCCACCCGATACAGGCTGTGGGGATTAAACGCGACCTCGAGATACAGATCCCCGGCCACCCCGTCGCGGCCCGGTTCACCCTGACCGGACAGACGGATATGCTGCCCCTGCCTGACGCCCACTGGTATTTTTACATTCAGTGTGCGTGGCCTGACATGCACTCGACCCTGTTCATCCAGCTGCGCTGTACGCAAGGTTATAGCCCGCGTCGCACCACGATACGCGTCTTCCAGATCAATGGCGATCCGAGCGTGATGATCCTGTCCGCGACCCGCTCGCGACGCGCGGCCGCCAAATCCCCCGGGGCCACCGGCAAACTGTGCACCCCCGAATAGCCCTTCAAAAAAATCGCTGTAAGCTGCGCCCTGCGTGCCGGTATCAAAACCAGCACCGCTAAATTCAAAACCCGTGTCCCACCCCGGCGGCGGCTGAAAATCCTGTCCAGCGCGCCAGTTGGCACCCAGCTGATCGTAGGCAACGCGCTTTTCAGGATCTTTGAGCACCTCGTACGCTTCACCAACTTCTTTAAAGCGTTGTTCGGCATTGTCCTCCACGCTGACATCCGGATGATATTTGCGCGCCAGTTTGCGATACGCCCGACGAATATCGTCCTGGCTCGCAGCGCGATCCACACCGAGACTTTCGTAGTAATCTTTAAATTCCATTAACCCCCTGAAAGCACTCTGCAACAGCATTAAGGTAGCGCATTCGGACCGGGAGTGGCGATTTTTTTTCGCTGTGCTTGTGGTGGATCAATACCGGCAAAAGGTTCTATCAGGACGATGGAGTGGGCAATGTCGTGAAGGTCGCGGCACCCGGCCCCAGGGGTTGGCCATAACTAAATTCAACAAAATTACCATTCGGGTCTCGCAGACCGCAGTAGTAACCCACCGGAAAGGGTTCATCCCGCGGCGGCCACACCAGACAGCCCCGGGATGCTCCCCTGGCGGCAATGTTATCCACCGCCTCACGACTGTCGAGGGCGAAACCAAAATGACGATAATCCCGGTCGGGCAACTGCAAATTCTGGCCGCCGTTCATGACCACGAAAATGAAATCCGCCTCTCGACCCGGTTCCGCCAGCCACACAATGCGCTGTGTTCCCGCAGTGCGAGCATGAACCACACCCATAGCGCAAAATTCGCGGTAAAACTCGACACAGGCATCGAGGTCCTCAACGTGCAACGCGATATGCGTGATCCGTGGTACTTGCATGATCCTGTCCCAAATCAATTTTGCGCGCAGAGCGCACGGAGCGACGGCTTACCCAGAATAACAGCTCGCCCGAACCCTGCAAACCAGATTGGCCCTCAGAAATTACCGAGGTTGCGGGGTGTCACGCTGGCAAAAATTCCGCGGATACCGGCGATATCAGCGTCGGCGTCTTCACTGGGAGCGATTAATGACTGGAGCGCGATCGTTTTGGTCGCAAAATCGATGGTCGCCGGGAGTAACAAGCAGTTTGCAGCCCTGGCGATGCGCAGAAATCCGGTTTTCCATTTTTCCACTTTGCTGCGAGTTCCTTCAGGCGTTATGACCAGCGCCATGGTCTGTGCACTGCACAGCTTTTCAGCAATAGCGTCGGTAACACCGGCGGGATTATCGCGATCGACCGGAATTCCACCGAGCCAGGTCATCGCTGTTTTTAGCGGTGTGCGAAACAGAGTATCTTTTCCCAACCAGTGAATACGTACGTCGAGAGCCAGCACCGCTAGCATGCCATACACGAAATCCCAATTGGAGGTGTGTGGACCCGCAACAATAATAAAGCAGCGCTGCTCTGGAAAGTTACCGGTAACACGCCAGCCGCAACGATTCAGAACGATACGCGCCAGGCGGCACACGACACGGGCGCGGTAGTGGCGATGGTGCGGAGCAATATGAGGCAGGGACATCATAGGCAAGCCAGCAGCGACGTTATTATGCGTCAAGATTGCCAGTTCTTGGCAGCGCGAGCAATCGCCCCTGGGCTAGTGTTCCCGCGTGGCGCGAAACATCACCTGCGGGTAGCGTTCCTGGGTAAGCCCAAGATTCACCCGAGTCGGCGCCAGATAGGTCAGGTGGCCACCACCATCCAGTGCAAGATTATCGCCAGCCTTGCCGTGAAACTGCGCCATGACGCGCTCGTCGTCACAGGCTACCCAGCGCGCCGAATAAATATTTACCGGTTCGTAAATAGCTTCGACACCGTATTCTTCCCGCAGGCGATAGGCGACCACTTCGTACTGTAACTGCCCGACCGCACCCACCAGTACATTGTTGTTGGCGAGGGGGAAAAATACCTGCACCGAGCCCTCTTCCGAGAGCTGCTGCAAGCCCTTGCGCAGCTGTTTGGTCTTTAACGGATCGCGCAATCTGATCAAACGAAATAATTCTGGCGCAAAATGTGGCACACCGGTGAATTTCAGCGACTCCCCCTCGGTAAAGGTATCGCCGATCTGAATCGTACCGTGGTTATGCAGTCCGATGATGTCCCCGGCAATGGCCTCCTCCACCTGCTCCCGATCACCCGCCAGAAAACTCACCGCGTCTGCGATACGCACGTCCTTGCCGAGGCGCACGTGGCGCATTTTCATTCCGCGTCGGTAGGTTCCGGAACAAATTCGCAAAAACGCGATGCGATCCCGGTGGTTGGGGTCCATGTTGGCCTGAATTTTAAACACGAAACCGGAAAAGTTGGTTTCTTCTGGCATCACTTCCCGTTCGTTGGTGGCACGCGGCAGTGGCGCAGGTGCCCATTCGACAAAATGGTCGAGCATTTCGCGCACGCCAAAATTACCCAGCGCCGTGCCAAAAAATACCGGCGTCTGCTCGCCCGCGAGATAGGCATCCAGGTCGAACTCGGGAGTCGCACCCCTGACCAGTTCTATTTGCGCCACCATCTCGTCGTAATCGCTGCCCAGCAGCTCCCTGGCGGCTGCGCTATCCAGCCCTTTAATTTGTTCATCGTCGGGAATACGACTGCCCTGCCCGGGCCGGTATACATGCACCGTGTCGGTACTAAAATCGTACACGCCTTTAAGGCGCTTCCCCATGCCAAGGGGCCAGTTGACCGGCGCAGCAGATATTTTCAAAACTGCTTCGATTTCGTCCAGCACATCGACCGGATCGCGGGTTTCCCGGTCCAGCTTGTTAATAAAACTGAGAATCGGTGTGGTGCGCAGACGACACACCTCCATCAATTTGATGGTGCGTTCCTCCACACCCTTGGCCGCGTCAATCACCATCAGCACCGAGTCGACCGCCGTCAGCGTACGGTAGGTGTCTTCGGAAAAATCGCCGTGACCGGGGGTGTCCAGCAAATTAACCGTGCGCCCACGATAGGGAAACTGCATCACCGAAGAGGTAACGGAAATGCCGCGCTCTTTTTCCATCGCCATCCAGTCGGACGTCGCATGCCGATCACTTTTGCGACCCTTGACCGTGCCCCCGATCTGAATGGCGCGACCGAGCAACAACAACTTTTCAGTGATGGTGGTCTTGCCGGCATCGGGGTGGGAAATAATGGCGAACGTACGACGCAATGACAGGGCTTTTTGATACGAGCTCATAAATACGACACAGGGGATTGCAACGGCGGTGCGTATTATAGCCGTACCGGCAAAGAGCCGCACCTGTTCAGGTCTCGCGCAGAGCACACTCGTCGCTCCAGTGTCTCGGTTGCCGCGATTTATCGCCGGGCCAGGACAGTCAACTATCCATCCGACGCGCTACTCACCATTAACGCCTTCCCTGCGCCGGCTTTCCACCGCCTTTGCCGCCATCCAGAGCTTTACAGTTGCCAAATCGAGTACTCACCGCAATGGCATTCAGGGGATAAGCAGTGGCCACCACACAGCCGGCTGGGCCAACCGGCTCCAGAAAGGTCAGGTTCAGAAAATAGCTGCCGTGGTACAGGTTCGGATGCACTTTTGCTCCGTTAAACAACCCCTGTTGAAAACAGTCCGGCCTGTGCATCCATATACACACCGGCGTCGTAACTCGCGCCATGGGCGTCATGAAACGGACATTAGTTGCCCCTCGACGCCGAAACTTTCCCAGGGGAAATTCGCGCTGCCTTTATCGCTGTATTGAAAATTCCACAGATCCATATCGAACCAGGATGGATGAACGTTATAGCCGCGGCCATCTGCGGTATTGCCCGGCTGGCTAATATTCTTGTCGCGACTGTTGTACAGGGTCGGTTCGACCCGCGCCACATCGGCCCATGGACCGGTGACGGTAACCTCCACCACCAGCGCGCCGACACCCGAATAACCCAGCAACTGGCCTTTTGCTACTGCTTCTCCGGCAACCACCACCCAGCTACTCAGATGCATATAATTACTGTGATAACAGCCCACGTTTGTGCAGCCCGTTGCACGGGCCAAAAATAGCGCAACTAGACCAGGGGATCACTGTAGCCGCTATTGCTACCTGCGATGCGCACCTGACCATCTGCCGCTGCGACTATCGGCGAGTCCACGGCCGTGGGGACGTCGATACCGCGATGGAAATCATAACGATAATTTTCGGAAACCAGCGGGCGCGGACCAAAGGGGGATGAGACCGGCTCAT
>JBFJKD010000029.1:0-14296 GCA_041635095.1 Porticoccaceae bacterium | reverse complement strand
GAATGTCAGGACGAGCGCTCCCAGCATAAAAACAAGGCCAAGGCGATGGCGTTACTGCGCGCGCGAATTCTGTCCGCCATGCAGGAAAAACAAGCCTCCGAGCAATCGGCGCTGCGCCGTAGCCTGGTGGGTAGTGGGGATCGTTCCGAGCGCATTCGCACCTATAATTTTCCCCAGGGCCGACTCACTGATCACCGTATTAATCTCACTCTGTACAAGCTCGAGTACATTGTCGAAGGTCATCTGGACGAGGTGATTCAGCCATTGATCAACGAATACCAGACCGAGCAGCTGGCCGCCATGGGAGCATGACGCAAGTGTTCATTATTGCGTTAATATCGTCGGGTTGCGCCGCCAGCCGTGTTGACCATCGCTGACCTATTACGTGTCAGTGCTACGCTCGAAGGCGCGAGCGACTCGCCGCGTCTCGATGTCGAAGTGCTGCTATGCCATGTGTTAAACCGGCCGCGTAGCTATCTGTACGCCTGGCCGGAGCGCACCGTCGACAATACGCAACGGGGTCGATTTCAGGCACTGCTGCACCGGCGCCAGCAAGGCGAACCAGTTGCCCACCTGACTGGGATAAAAGAATTCTGGTCGCTGCCTTTACAGGTCAATGCCAGCACGCTGATTCCGCGCCCGGAAACCGAGTTGTTGGTGCAGCTCACCCTCGATTTAGCGCTGTCCGAAACAGCCTCGGTACTTGATCTGGGTACTGGGTGCGGCGCGATTGCGTTAGCGTTGGCCCACGAACGGCCACTCTGGCGTGTGATCGGTGTCGACAAAGTAGAAGATGCCGTAAAACTGGCGGAGCAAAACCGTCGCCATCTGGGACTCAATAACGCTGCTTTTTTTGACAGCAACTGGTTCGCGAGTATTTCCGCCCAGTTGTTTGACGTTGTGGTTAGCAACCCTCCTTATATTGCAGCGACTGACACCCATTTGCGCGAGGGGGATGTGCGCTTTGAACCAGCATCTGCACTGGTGGCTGACGATAACGGTTGCGCCGCTATTCGGCACATTATTGATACGGCCCCAAACTGGTTAGTGACTAGCGGTTGGCTGTTAATCGAGCACGGGTTTGACCAGGGGCAGACGGTGCGGGAGTTATTGCGAGCGAGCGGTTACCACCATATTGTCACTGCGACAGATCTGGCGGGTGTGGAGCGTGTAACGCGGGGCTGTCTCTGAAGTGGGCACCAGTACGGCCTGCGCTGGGCAAGTGATTAACTTTTTGCGGGTGGCACTCAGGCCGGGGAAACTGAAGTGAATGAAGCGTGTCTTTGAGTTGCTGCACGCGGGGTTGCTGCACGCGGGGCCGGTGCACCGGCCCCGCGCTTGCTCTGTTTTGATTTAACCGCGCATGCCCACCTGCTGGGCGGCCGGGTGCAAGCTGGACTGCGCACTGGGTCGCTGGCCCATGCGCGCAAACCAGGCCGTCAGGTTTTTTAGATTCCCGGGTATTGGCTGCCCCACGCCCTGCGCGAAGTCCAGGCAACAGTACAGCACAAGATCGGCAATACCGACGCTATTGCCACCCACAAAATCGCGGCCAGCCATTAATCCGTCCAGCCATTCCATTTGGCCTTTGGCCTTGGCTTTAAGCCCGTCCGCAGCTTCCGGAATACAGAACATGCGGTCTTTGAACAACTCATAGCCTTCCGAATCGCGAAAACCGTTGTAGATGTTTTCGGTGATGTTGAGTTCCACGCGACGTTGCCACATGCGCGCGTTGGCGCGTTCCTTGGCGTTGCCGCCGATCAGTGCCGGTGTTGGATGTTGTTCCTCCAGATATTCGCAGATTACCGTGGTTTCGGCGATAACGGTGCCGTCGTCGAGTTCGAGGGCCGGCATCTGTGCGCCCGGGTTTTTTGCAGCGTAGGCAGCGCCACGGTTTTCGCCCGCCAGCAAGTCAATTTCTTCGCTGGGCAACGTAATACCTTTTTCCGCCATAAACATGCGTACCATTCTCGGGTTGGGTCCAAATGAGTTGATGAATTTCACAGTAGGGATACTCCGGCTGGGTGATGGTTGATTATCGGGTTGGTTGCAGGTTGCGTTCATCATGTTGCGACGCGGTGCTTGATATAAATAACATCCGTTAGATGCCGCTGGCTTTTAAGACCGCATCTCCGGCGCCCTGTAGCGGGCCGAGAGGGTTCTTGCGGGTTTCCTCACCGCTAATCAGGGGTGAGCCGCTCCACACTTTGTATACGGCCACGCCATCGACCATAACGATTAGTGCGTTAAAAAACCAGCCGGTGTCCACCGTTTTTCGTTTAAACGTCATCAGATCCAACATCACGTTACCGACCCGTTTACTTTTTGCGTTGCCTGGGGTGGCTTCGTAGGCGAGACAACGCTCGCGGGCCTTGAGGCAAAAATCGACGCCGGGATCAAGATCCTTCTGTTTGATGGAATTGTTGGGCATAAAGCGCTGAATGACATCCAGATAAGAAAGAATTTTTACGTTGGGGGTGCTGTAGGGGTCATACCCGAGGGCTTTCAGGTCTTCCGTGGTGGTTTTGTAGGGAATAATTTTTTCGTAAGCAAGCATGGCTTCGTCAAAGGATTCCCACGGAGAACGCATAGTGCGTTCGGAGCGGGGTAGTGCGTTACTGCACGCGGACAGCGAAATATACAGGGTCGCCAAAAGAGCCGCGCCGACCATAATCCTCGGGGACATAAACACAGAGCACGCTAATAATTAATGAACTTCATGGTAATACGGTGGCGAGTGGTTAGCAAATCCTGGAAAGAGGATGTGCAGCAGCAGGGCGCGGAAATAATATTGGTGGGTACAGCCTGAGTCAGGCGGCCAGGCCGTAGGCTTTTGCCGCCTGCAATAGCACTACTCTATCCTTCGGGCCCAACGCGAGAATTTGACAGCCGATTAATGGTTGTCCGGATTGTTCCGTCTTTATCATCTGCCACGCAATACGTACCCCAAGCTGAATGGTCACCTCACCTTTGCGCGGGTGGGGCAGGTTGATGGATAGCAGTCTGCGCTCTTCCCGCTTAAAAGCGCGATTAGCGAACAGCATAATGCCACCGGTGGAAACATCGCCGACATATCCGATATTTGATCGCGTTTCCATATCAAACACCTTCGCCAGGGCCAGGAACGCGGAACGCGGTGTACGACGCTTGTTAACCACGGCTTGAATCTCGGCAACGAACGGTGGAAGGATAGTCGCAGATCATAGCTAACCCGGTAGAACCTGCCAAGGGTATTTAGTGGCGGTGCGACCCGCTAACGGAGGGCTCGGGTACTGGATTAAGGGCTAGCTGCGAGGTTTTATGAAAGCGGGCGACTGATAGCAAGGCGATCAACACAAGGGCGATAACCGTGCCCGCCCAGAACCCTTCTACACCCCAGGCCGGGCCCCACCAGTCGGTTAGAGCCAGGGAGTAGCCTACCGGAAAGCCGATTGCCCAATAACCAAATACCGTTAATAGCGCGGGAAAACGGGTGTCCTTGTAGCCGCGCAGCGCGCCGTTGGCGGCCACATTAATGGCATCAAAAATCCGAAACCCCGCAGCGTAGATCAGCAGGTTTGCGGCCAGCATCTGCACGTCGCTATCGGGGCTATAGAGGCTCGCAATGGGCTTGCGCAGGCTAATGACGGTGATGGCTTGTAGCAAGGCTATAGCGCCGGTCACTGCGAGTCCCGCGAGACACAGTTTGCGCGCCGCCGTTGGCTGGCGGTGGCCAAGTTCGTGGGCGGCCAGAACCGACATTGCCTGGGCGATACCCATGGGAATCATATACATCACCCAGTCAAGCGACAGAGCGATGGCGTGGCCGCCGATTTCGGTGGCGCCCAGGTGGACGATAAACAACGGGATCAGCAGAAAGAAGCCACCTTCGGCGAGCATGGTGGCGCCGATAGGTACGCCCACTTTCAGGGTTTCCCGAATCATGGCGCGGTCCGGCGGGTGCCAGCGTGCCAGTAAGTGAAACGACGTCAGGGTACTCGCTACCCGTGCGTAGAAGAACTCACCGCACACGATCATCGTGGCGACGATCAGGGTAGCCCACCCGCAGCCGGCGCCCCCCAGGGCGGGAAAACCCCAGTAACCAAAAACCAGGGCGATATCGAGCAATATATTCAAGAAAAACCCAATGATGTTAAGCACCATGGCTGGCCGTGCTTTGCCCAAACCTTCGAAGGTGGTGCGCATGGCCAGCATGATCGGCAGTAGCAGGGCAGTGCCCAACATCGGATAGATGTACTGTTTACATATTGTGGCGATGTTGTGGGACGGCGTCAGCCCCGGGAGTAGTATTAATGCTACTGCCAGAAAAACCATGCTGGCCAATCCTAACGGCAGTGCCAGCCATAGACAGCTGTGCATTTGTCGAGGGATATCGTCAAATTTAGCGGCGCCAAACAACTGGCCCACCAGCGGTCCATTCGCCAGGATAATGCCTGCCACCAGCATAATCGTGAGATTGAACAGCGAGCTGCCCAACGTGACGCCAGCGAGATCATCTGTGCTCAGGCGGCCCGCCACGATAATGTCGGTAACACTCATGCCCACAATGGCCAGTTGCCCTACGGTGATGGGCAGCGCCAGTCGCAACAGACGTTTGATGTCGAACACGAATGTTGCAGCGCCAACGGCGGTGTTAACCATGGTGCGATTTAACCTTCCCCGAGGGCGGGAAATTGTGCAGTGAGTTAGTATGTGTAAAACAACTGTTTTGGTTGCCAGTCCGGTGGCGTGGCATACGGTTGATGGCCGGTCGTCAGTCAGGTTGAATACTCAACAGCGTGGGCTAGTATAGAACACAGAGGAGTAGCGTGATGGCCGAAAGCGGTTTTTCTGCAATGATTATGCTGGGCAACTTGCTCGCAGGACTTTTTTTACTTGCCATTGGCGCGGCGATTATCGTGGTGGTTGCGATGTATATTGCGGATGTGCGCCAGACCCAACATTCTATTCGGCGCAACTATCCAGTCATTGGACGTTTTCGCTACTGGTTTGAACATCTGGGCGAATTTTTTCGGCAATATTTCTTTTCCATGGATCGCGAGGAGATGCCGTTTAACCGCGCGCAACGTTCCTGGGTCTATCGCGCCGCGAAAAATCTAGATAGTACGATAGCGTTTGGCTCGACACAGAATTTGTCGGCACCGGGTACCGTCCTCTTCGCCAGCCATCCTTTCCCAACCCTGTACACGGATTCGGTGGAGCCGGTGGGCGTTACCATCGGTGCTGGTTGTCGCACGCCCTATAATGCCCCCAGTTTTTTTAATATCTCGGCAATGAGTTATGGCGCATTGTCCCAACCGGCTGTGCGTGCGCTGTCCCGCGGCGCCGCGATGGGCGGCTGTTGGCTCAATACCGGTGAGGGCGGTCTCGCGTCCTACCATCTGGAAGGCGGTTGCGATCTGGTATTTCAAATAGGTACGGCCAAATATGGTGTGCGCAACGAGGCCGGTGAACTGGATGACGGCAAGCTATTAAAATTGGCAGCCATCGAACAAGTCAAAATGTTTGAAATTAAAATCAGTCAGGGTGCCAAGCCGGGCAAGGGCGGAATATTGCCAGGTATCAAGGTCACCGAAGAAATCGCCGCCATTCGCGGCATTCCCGCTGGCAAGGATTCAATCAGTCCCAATGGCCACGCAGACATCCGCAATGTGGCACAGTTGCTGGACAAAATAATGCACATTCGCGAACTTACCGGCAAGCCTGTCGGATTTAAGATAGTCGACGGCGGCTCCGGTTTTTTTGACCAGTTATGTGTGGCGATTCAACAACGCGGTGCGGAGCACGGCGCGCCGGACTTTATTACGCTCGACAGCGGTGACGGCGGCTCCGGGGCCGCACCGCAAAGCCTGATGGATAATGCGGGGCTAACCATCCGCGAAAGTTTGCCGCGGCTGATCGACACGCTGACGCGCTATGGGCTGCGCGAGCGCATCAAAGTGGTTGCCGCAGGAAAGTTGGTGACACCCATGGCAGTGGCATGGGCGCTGTGTGTGGGGGCTGATTTTGTGGTATCGGCCCGTGGCTTTATGTTCGCGCTGGGTTGCGTGCAGTCGCTGCGCTGCAATAAAAATACCTGTCCGACTGGTGTCACGACCCACGATCCGGATTTGCAGGCCGGTCTGGATCCGGCGGACAAGGGCGTGCGCGTCGCCCAGTATATTGCCAATATGGTGAACGAAGTGGGCGTCATTGCCCATTCCTGTGGCGTTAACGAGCCAGGGCAGTTGAATAGAAACCATGCCCGCGTGGTCCTGGACAGTGGACATTCGATGTTGCTAAAAGACTATTACGCCCGTGACGTGCCGCTCGCCGCAGTTCCCGCCAAGACGCTCAGAATCTAACCCCAGGCACTTGCGTCGAAATGTGCGTGTATGCCGCACTGCGAAGGTGGGAATTTTTCTGCGCATTACCGTTCCAAGTTGTCGGTGTTTTTTTGCTTGCATAACCACGCACTGACCGCTGACAAAGGAATTTTACTATGTACACTCTGGTTGCAAAATACACTCGCCTACACCGTAATATTTTTGATCGATTGCAACGTATGGATGGCATTGCGCCGCTGATGCTACGGTTGTATCTGGCACCGATCATGATTGCCGCCGGGTTGCATAAAATTACCAATTTTAACGATATGGTGACGTGGTTTGGAAACCCCGATTGGGGGTTGGGTTTGCCGTTCCCTGCGCTGATGGTCTTTCTGGCCGCATTTGCCGAATTCATCGGCGGCATTGCTCTGCTGATTGGTTTTGCGGTGCGCTGGTTTGCACTGCCGTTGATGGTTTCTATGGCGGTTGCCGCCGGCGCCGTGCATTGGCAACACGGTTGGTTTGCCATTGCCCCCGGTGATCCAGACACCAGCACGGCGAAGGTAATGGCTATGGTGGGTATTAGCGCGGCCGAGGCCAGCCTGGAGAACAGTCGCGAGGTGGGGAAACGCGTTACTGCTGCACGCAATTTATTGCGGCAACACGGTAACTACGAGTGGCTGACCGAGAAGGGTTCCTTTGTGGTATTGAACAACGGTATCGAGTTCGCTGCCACCTACTTTGTTATGCTGCTAACCCTTTTGTTTACGGGTGCGGGGCGCTATGTCAGTCTCGATTACTGGCTTGCCCGATGGTGTTGGCGCAACGCGACTGGTTGATCCGCAGTGGGTGCGCCCTGTTCGGTCGAGCACCGGAGGAACGTGCTATAATCGGCAGCCCTTAGATCTGCGAAGTAAGATTCGCGGTACCCTTCAGATAATACTATGAGTGAAAACCAGCAACTAGTGGAAACCCACCAACCCCAAAAGAAGCCGCGCAGTCGCGGCCGCGGTCGGGATAAACAGAGTGTCGCTAGCGAGAAAAACAACCCGGAGTGGAGTCTCGACCAGTTTCCCGTGCCCGAGCAACCTGGGAAGGTTCGGTTTCACGATCTTGAGTTACCCATTGTAGTCATGCGCGCTATTGCGGATTTGGGCTTTCAATACGCATCGCCTATTCAGGCCCAGTCATTGCCATTCACGCTGCGCGGTCACGATGTGGTGGGCAAGGCGCAAACCGGTACCGGTAAGACAGCCGCATTTTTGATTACCATAATCGAAGATCTACTGAAAAATCCGGTAGCGGAAGATCAGCGCTATGCGGGAGAAGCGCGTACATTGATAATTGCGCCCACTCGGGAATTGGTCATGCAAATCGCAGAGGACGCGCGGGCGCTGACCAAGTACACCGATCTGAAGGTGCATACATTAGTTGGCGGCATGGACTACGACAAACAACGTCGTCATCTACACGAAAATCTTTGCGATATTCTCGTCGCCACACCGGGGCGCTTACTGGATTTTTGCGGTAGCGGTTATGTGTATCTCGATCAGGTCGAAGTGTTGGTGATCGACGAAGCTGACCGTATGCTCGACATGGGGTTTATTCCTCAGGTGCGGCGTATCGTGCGCCAGGTGCCAGATAAGGAGCACCGGCAGACCCTGTTTTTTTCCGCCACCTTTACACCGGAAGTGGAAAACCTGGTGCAACAGTGGACGTTTAATCCCACCAGTATTGACATAGAACCTGAACAGGTAGCGACTGACTCCGTCACGCAAAAAATCTATATCACCGAGACACGTACCAAGCTCAACCTGTTGCTCAGTATTTTACGTAGCGACGCAGTGGAAAATGCTATTGTTTTTGCGAACCGCCGCGATCAGTGTCGACGGTTGCAGGAACGCCTGGCCAAAGCCGGCTTCGCGTGCGGACTGCTGTCGGGTGAAGTTGCTCAGAACAAGCGCGTCAAAACCCTGGACGACTTCAAGTCGGGCAGGATTAAAGTGCTGGTGGCAACGGATGTAGCGGGGCGCGGTATTCATATCGATGGTATCAGCCATGTAATAAATTTCACGCTTCCCGAGGAGCCTGAAGACTACGTTCATCGCATTGGTCGCACGGGACGCGCTGGAAAAATGGGCACTTCCATCAGCTTTGCCTGCGAGGATGACGCCTTTCTGCTGGAACCGATTGAGAAAATGCTGGGGAAAAAGCTCGACTGCGAACGACCCCCTCAGGATTTATAGACGCCGTAAAGCTGTGTCGATATACCTGTTAAGGCTCGCCATCAATCTATTATTGTGCAGGCCCATTCAGCACCGCGAACTCTGCAAACCAAAGTGACGTGGCGCCCACCACCGCGGCGGGCAATACCAGCATATTGACCACCGGTATGGATGTGCCCAGCAATACCAGCCCACCAAAAACAAGGCACAGCCGCCTTTTGCGGTGCAACGTTGCGCGCATCTGTTTAAAGGCGACCTGATCAATTTCCGCAGCGTAGTCAAGAAACTGCACGGATAATGACCAGGATCCCCATAAAAAAGCGACCAAGGGCGCCAGGATGTTGACTATGGGTACCAGGGCCAGGGCCAGGCAAAGGAGTAACACCGCAATCGTGCGTGGCAGGAAATACCACAATTTTTGTAGCTCTCGTAACAGCGCATGCCATGCAATCCGCCTGATCAGTTGCCAGCTCAACGCTTGATTATCCAGCTTGCCCTGTAATAAAAACTGTGTTTGTTGCGCCAATATTCCATAAAATGGTGCAGAGATAATATTTGTCGCAATGGCAAAGGTGTAACCGTAAATAATCCCCAGAAAAATAGCGAAAAGCGCCGATAAAATCCAGGCGACAAAGCCCAGCCAGTGTGGCAACCAGTCTGTCATGCGCACCATAAAATGGTCGAAATACTGCCAGGCGATTACGGTCAGGCATACGAAAATAATCGTGTTGATAAGCAGCGGTATAAGCACCCATGGTCTGATGCCGGGCCGGAGCATCAGCGTGAAGCCTCTTAAGAAGTGTGCTAAGCCCGACATTTCTCCTCCGTTGCGATGCCTTGTTGTTGCGGATTGTTGCGGCTTGTCGAGAATTGTTGCGGGTAATCCGTGTACGTTGCAATGGATCATAGTGTGTAAAAAGTGTACAGATTTACCACACCCGTGTGGTTGCCTGATGATCGTTACATAGTAAGTCTTTCGCAGTCGAGTTACATATGACTGAGGGTGCAACAAAAACATGTCACGGCTGAAGATAATTGCGCATAGTTACGTTCGCCATTATGCAGCGTCGCCGTCGGGGAGTAGCGTAATTCGGGCAGTGCAGATAAAAATAGTTTTAATTTTATGGTTATCAGGGTTCAACTGTTGAGCATGGCGCAGCGTCAGGCCAATTTTTTTCCGGCAGTGGAATGAAAAAATCAGTTGAAACATTGGCCCGGTGTTGCACAAAAACCGCCGTGCAGTTGCGGCGCGACACGTGAATATCCTGGTCTGGCAAGGGCAGCCTACGCGGTCTGCGGGTGTCTAAATTCGGATGTAGCGCCGCGCGCCACGCGGGAGGCGATCATGTCGGCGCGCCTGGCTGTAACCCGAGCAACTTCAGCGCGCCGTCCACAACTCGTTAAGCCACTAGTGGTCGTAAAATCCCTTGCCCTCTTTGGCGAGCTGCGCGAGCAAGGGTGCTGGTTGCCAGTAGTGATCACCACATTGTTTTGCGTATTTCCCATACGCGTCGCAAATTTTCTGCAGGCCAATTTGATCCGCCCAAAACATCGGCCCACCCTTGTAGGCCGGGAACCCGTAGCCGTTTATCCAGATAATATCGATATCCAGAGGGCGTGCCGCAATACCCTCCGCAAGAATTTTTGCGCCCTCATTGATCATCGGGTAGAGGCAGCGCTCGAGGATTTCCTGATCGGAAATTCTCCGTTGTTCGATTCCGGCCTGGGTGGCGCACTGTGCGATTACTTTGGCTACTTCAGGATCTGCAACTGGTGTGCGGCCGTCTGCGTACTGGTAAATACCCGCCCGGGTTTTCTGCCCATGACGACCCATCTCGACTACTCTGTCGATCCACAGCGAGTCGCGTTTTTCAACCTTGCCCGCTTTACGCCGTTCCTCGCGCACCTTGTAGCCCACGTCGAGACCGGCCATGTCCGCCATGGCAAATGGACCCATCGGAAATCCGAAGTCGAATAACACTTTGTCGACCTGTTCCGGCGTGGCGCCTTCCTCCACCAGAAAGGCTGACTCGCGGGTGCGCTGGTGGAGCATGCGATTGCCAACAAAACCGTCGCAGACACCCACCAGAACGCCGATCTTACCAATGCGTGAGGACAGGTTCATAACCGTGGCAATGACATCGTCAGCGGTTTTTTCACCGCGCACATTTTCCAGCAACCGCATTACATTGGCGGGGCTGAAAAAGTGCATGCCGATAACATCCTGTGGGCGCTGGGTAACGCCAGCAATTTCATTCACATCTAGCGTCGATGTATTGGTAGCCAAAATAGCGCCCGGTTTGCAGGTTTTATCGAGAATCTTGAAAACGTCTTTTTTAACTTCCATATTTTCGAACACGGCTTCAATAACAATATCCACGTCCTTAATATCCGCGTAGGCAATAGTTGGCTCAATCAGCGCCATGCGCTTTTCCACATCGCTAGACGTCATACGGCCCTTTTTTGCCGTGTTTTCGTAGTTGCCGCGAATTACCGCGAGTCCTTTATCGAGCAATTCCTGTTTTAATTCCAGTAATTTGACCGGAATCCCGGCATTGGCAAAGTTCATGGCGATACCGCCACCCATGGTGCCTGCGCCGATGACAGCCGCACGCTTTATTTCCCGCCGGGGTGTGTCTTTCGCCAGCCCCGGTACTTTCGCCACTTCGCGCTCGGCGAAGAAAACGTGGCGCTGCGCCAGGGATTCACCGGATGCCATTAATTCCATAAATAATTGCCGTTCGCGCTGCATACCTTCGGCGAACGGCAACTCCACTGCTGCCTGAACCGACTTGATAATATGGAACGGCGCTTTAAAGCCCCGCATTTTTCGGCTGATGCTTTGCGTATATTCCGCAAAAAATTCCGGTTTTGCTACAGGTTGCGGCATATCGTGAATATTACGCGGCCCTTTACCCGCGGCGAGTAATTGTTTTGCATAAGTGATGGCGCCGGTCTGCAAATTTCCTTCGATAATTGCATCGATGATGCCAAGGGACAAGGCGCGTGCCGCCGCTACATGGTTGCCCTGCACGATCATGTCGAGCGCCGGCTCTACCCCGATCAGACGCGGTAGACGTTGTGTGCCACCCGCCCCCGGCAGTAATCCGAGATGAACTTCGGGCAGACCAACCCGAGCGCTGGCAACTGCGACTCGGTAGTGGCAGCCCAGCGCGACTTCGAGTCCGCCACCCAGGGCCGTACCGTGGATGGCGGCGACGACAGGCTTGCTGGAGTTTTCCATTTGTTCCAACAGCTGGTTCAGGTCGGGAGCAGCGAGGGGTTTGCCAAATTCGCGAATATCGGCGCCAGCAATAAACGTTCGGCCTTCACATATCAACACCAGCGCCTTTATCGCGTCGTCCGCGAGACCACACTCGAAAGCGTCTTTGAGACCCTGGCGTACTGATTGCCCCAGTGCATTTACTGGTGGGTTATTGATGGTGATCAGGCCGACGGACCCTTGTGCGGTGAAGCTTACCGTGCTGGACATATAAGTTTCCTGTTAACAGCCGAATTTTGAGGGCAGGTAATCAAAATTACGTTCGCTAAAACTGGTTAATGTGCTCGAATCAATTAGTAAAACGGTTATCTAAAAATATTTCTAACGCAGCAGTGTAACCGGTAGCTGCGTCATGTCGGGCAATGACGTCAAACAAGGGCTTTCCTTCTGGCCCCGGTGCGTTAATGTCGCGCCCGGCGTCAACGAAATACCGTACAAAGGTGGCGAAGTTGTCTGCAATCATGCCACGGTAGGCCCTTTCGAGCACGTGATAATCGGCGTTGACACCGACCGGTGGAGCCAGGTTGAGAAACGATTTTATGCGCTCGTCGCTAAAGGACTCGCCAGTGACTTTCTGCTTGTCCTTGCTTTTATCTTTTGCTGGTTTGTCGCTTGCAAGCGCCATCAACGGCTCCTCAAAGTAATGCGTCGAGTTTGTTTAATACCGTATCGCTGACCTGTTGAGGATTTGCCTGGCCCCTGGATAACTTCATAACCTGTCCGACAAAATAACCCAGCATTTTGGATCGTTTACTGGCATCGGCCTTGATGTAATTGGCGAGTTGTTGTGCATTATCTGCAATCACCTGGTCCACCAGCGTCGCAATGGCGTCGGTATCGGATACCTGTTTGAAGCCCCGGGCAGCGATGATGGCGTCACAATCTCCCTCGCCGTTCCACATGGCCTCGAAGACCTGTTTTGCCATGTTGTTGGAAATGCTTTGATCCGCGATGCGCGCGATCAAATTGCTCAATGCTTGCGGTGTGACACGACTCTCGCGAATACTAAGGTCAGCGCTGTTTAGTTTAGCAGAGAGCTCACCCATCACCCAGTTCGCCACCAGTTTTGCTTGGCCACATTGCCGGGTAGTGGTTTCAAAAAATGCCGCCAACCCAGCGTCACCGCCGAGTATGTCGGCGTCGTAGGTCGACAGTTGGTACTGTTGCTCAAAGCGTTGTTTGCGCGCGTCGGGCAATTCCGGCAGGCTGGCGCGAAGTGCTTCGATATAGGCGTCATCAATTTCTACCGGCAATAAGTCTGGGCAGGGAAAGTAGCGGTAATCATTGGCCTGCTCCTTGCTGCGCATCGAACGTGAAATATCTTTATCGCCGTCGTAGAGACGAGTTTCCTGAATAATTTTTCCGCCATCTTCCAGCACACCAATCTGCCGTTTCACTTCCAGAGCAATCGCCTTTTCCATAAATCGGAAAGAGTTCAGATTTTTGGTTTCGGTGCGCGTACCCAGCTCTGCCCCGGGGCGGCGTACTGAAATATTCACGTCAAAGCGCATCGAGCCCTGGGACATTTCGCCATCGCAAATACCCAGCGAAGTGACGATGCCGTGGAGTTTCTTGGCAAAGGCAACAGCCTCGTCGGCGCTACGCATATCCGGTTCCGAAACAATTTCAATTAACGGCGTGCCGGCGCGGTTGAGATCAATACCGGACATGCCGTGAAAATCTTCGTGCAGGGATTTTCCGGCGTCTTCTTCGAGGTGTGCGTGATGGATGCGAATACGTTTGCTGGAGCCGTCCGCACACTGTATATCGACGTGTCCGGGGCCAACAATGGGGCGCTGTAGCTGGGTTGTTTGGTAGCCTTTTGGCAAGTCCGGGTAAAAATAATTTTTGCGGTCAAAAGCCGAAATTTTGCCAATCTCCGCATTCACGGCAATGCCAAACATCACCGCCATGCGCAGCGCTTCTTCATTCAGCACCGGCAATGTGCCCGGCATGGCGAGATCAATCGCACACGCCTGTGTGTTTGGCTCGGCACCAACTGCGGTGCTCGCGCCTGAAAAAATCTTGCTGCGCGTGGCAAGTTGAGTATGGACTTCGAGTCCAATAACGATCTCCCAATCCGTTGCTGTCATAATTGGGTTCCTCAGTTCAGGCCGGGTGCGGTTCGGGTGTGCCAGTCGGTGACCTGTTGCAGGCGATGAGCAATATTGAGCATACGCCCCTCGTCAAAATAATTGCCAATAATTTGCAGGCCAACAGGCTTGTTATCCACCAGGCCGCAGGGTATGGACATGCCCGGCAGCCCTGCCAGGTTGGTGGCAATGGTATAAATGTCCTCGAGATACATGGCCACCGGGTTGTCGCCCTTGGCGCCAAAGGCAAAAGCGGGGTTGGGGCAGGTGGGTCCGATGACGACGTCGACATCATTAAACGCTGCGACAAAATCCTGTTTGATCAGGCGCCGTACCTGTTGTGCCTTTTTATAATAAGCATCGTAATAACCGGCGGACAGACAATAG
>JBFJKD010000028.1:0-14343 GCA_041635095.1 Porticoccaceae bacterium | reverse complement strand
GCGGTCGTCCTCCGTGCGCCGGTAGCCCTTGTGGACGGGGAGGTGGCCGTCGGCGATCGCCTTCTCCCACTGCGTCAGCTTGTGCAGATTCTGGACGAAGACGCCCTGCACGTCGCCGATCCCGGTGATGCCCATCGCCACCATGTCGGTGCCCGAGCTGGACAAGGTGCCCACGACCCCGGATTTGCCAGAAAAAATAATTTGCCCGGTCTCATCCTCGACTATGGCGCTCACCATATCCACTGTCTGGATGAAATTGGCGCTCGTATCTGGCGATTCCTGTGCCCACAACATGGATGCAACAGATCCGGAAAGGACGGCACATAGCGTCGCCTGTCGGGCAACGAGCAACCGTCGCCTCGCGCCAGCGCCGATTATCTGATACCGCTTTTTTATACTGGTGTTGCGTGAGCGACACCGATTTTTCGCTAACCCCACATCCATATCTCTGTCACCAGTTGCTGTACAGCATTAAATCAGTAAAAAACACGCCGCGCACCCAGGGCGTCGGCCGGGAGTTCGCGTATCTTTTTTTCTCGGCACGGCGAAATTCCCACTCAGGTCTCCGCGAGCAAGCCAAGGTTCACACTTCACGACAGTGCACTATATTTAGAATATTTAGATCACTTATGCATAGTAAGCATACTGCGTATAACCGATGAAATAAATCGTCGCCATATCATCATAGGCGGGATGTGTGCCATTTTGGAACAACATCAAGATGTGGGCCGAGCGAGTCAGGTCGCCCGGTGCGAAGGGGAGGCTTAGCGGTTTACCTTTGAGCGGTTATTTATTGCGGTTTTTAAACAACGCCCTTGATCCAGGCGAAGAGATAGGCGAGTCCACCCACGATGCTGACTACAACCCACAATACCAGCAACAGGCGCAGCGGACGAAATGGCTGGCGTTCCACACTATGCACGGGCGTTGACAGGTACTCGCGCACCCGCGCCATGTCTTCTTCGGATAATTTATTGGGCTTTTGCATACAGTTCTCTGGTGGTCACGTCACGCAATAAAACTGTCTTCCGCGATCTCCATCAGGGGTTCCGCGCCCGCCTTGATGGTCGCTACCAGACTGCGTGTTCTGGGCAGCAGTTTAGCGTAATAGAAGCGTGCCGTGGCTAATTTCCCGTTATAAAACGCACTTTCGGTACTACCGGCCTTGAGTTGTCGGTCGGCCGTCTCGGCCGCCATCGCCCACATCAGGGCCAGCGACACGTAACCCGCATACATCATGTAGTCGAAAGAGGCAGCGCCCACTTCCTCTGGATCCTGTAACGCCTTAAAGCCGATATCGCGGGTCAGTTGTTCCCATTCGTCCGCAAGGTCCCGCAATGGGCGAATAAACTCGGCCAGTGCGCGGTTAGCGCCGTGCACCTCGCAGTAATTGCGAATTCGTCCGGTAATCAGCCCCAGAGCCTTGCCCTGGGTGCCGAGCACTTTACGACCCAACAGATCGAGGGCCTGAATGCCACTGGTGCCCTCGTATATGGTCGAAATGCGCGCATCGCGCAGATTCTGTTCCATGCCCCACTCGCGCACATAACCGTGGCCGCCGAACACCTGCACACCAAGACTGGCGCTCTCAACACCGGTTTCGGTGCAGAACCCTTTGGCAATGGGAGTCATCAGTGCGAGAAATCGTTCGGCCTGCTGACGCTCCACTGCGTCCGTCGACAGATGGGTGATATCCACCTCGTGGGACAGATAATGAATCAACAGCCGATTGCCCTCCGCAAACGCTTTTATGGTGAGCAACATGCGACGCACGTCGGGGTGCACAATAATCGGATCGGCGGGGCCGTGCGGGTTTTTCGGGCCGCTCAGGGAGCGCATTTGCAGACGTTCGCGGGCGTATGCCACTGCCCCCTGTAACGCCAACTCGGCGTTAACTACGCCCTGCATTGCTGTGCCAATGCGTGCCACATTCATAAACGTAAACATGCAATTCAATCCGCGATTCACTTCCCCCAGCAAAAAGCCGCGAGCGTTATCAAAGTTCAACACGCAGGTAGCATTACCGTGCAGGCCCATCTTGTGTTCGATGGAGCCACAACTGACCCCATTGGCTTCGCCCGCGCTGCCATCCGCCGTCGGCAGAAATTTAGGCACGATAAACAGTGAAATACCCCTGGTGCCCGGCGGTGAATCAGGCAATCTGGCCAGCACGATGTGTACGATGTTGTCGGACACATCGTGGTCCCCCGACGAGATAAATATCTTGGTGCCGGTAATGCGATAACTGCCATCCGCCGCAGGTTCGGCTCGGGTGCGCAGCATGCCCAGATCCGTGCCACAGTGCGCCTCGGTCAGGCACATGGTCGCCGACCACTCGCCAGATACCAGCTTGGGCAAATACGTACCCCGCTGTTCGGGGGTCCCGTGAGCAGTAATGGTGGCGCGGGCACCTTTGGTCAAACCTGAATACATATCCCATGCCCAGTTCGCCGCTCCTGTAAATTCGGTGACAATATTTTCCACGGAGGGCGGAAAGCCCTGCCCGCCGTGCTCGGGTTGACCGGTCAGGCCGGGCCATCCGTCGGCGACATATTGTTGGTAGGCAACTTTAAACCCCGAGGGTGCCCGTACCCCTGTTGCGGTCCAGGTGCAGCCCTCCTCATCACCGCTACGATTGAGGGGCGCCAGCACATTTTCGCTAAAGGTAGCGACCGCCTTGACCACGGCGGCCATCACGTCGGGCGTGGCCTCGGCGCAGCCTGGCAATGCTTGCCAATGTTTGTGAAAATCAAACACTTCGTTACGCACAAACTGCATATCGCGAACTGGCGCTTTGTAAGCAGGCATAGCTACATATCCAGAGGTTTCGGTAACAGGCGAGTCTATGCCTACCAAAAGTCAAAATACAGGGACGGCACCCATTTTGTATGACTCTGGGGTCAACAAAGCGAATCAATATGCAGGTGTTCGGCCACATTTTCGGGCGCAACGCAATCAAAAAACGGCACGACTCCGAGCAGCGGATACGGCAACCGCGCGCGCAGGGTTGCGAGATTTTCGCCATGGCGAACCATGTCCGGCTGCACACTGTTAGCGACCCACCCGGCGATCACCAGCCCATCGCGCTTGATGGCTTCCACGGTGAGCAGCGCGTGATTGATGCATCCAAGGCGCATAGCAATAACGATGATCACAGGAATATCGAGAAGTTTAGGGATGTCCGCGAAAGTTTGTGTAGCGTTGAGGGGCACGCGCCAGCCACCCGCCCCTTCGATCACCGTCAGATCTGCACCGCAATCCATTACCCGGCGACCCGCGACCGCCAGCGCCTCCGCGCGCAGTTCGATGCCGGTTTCGGCTGCTGCAATATGCGGTGCTATCGGCTCCCGGAGCGTCACCGGATTTATTAACGGATAGGGCAGTTTAATGGACGCAGTGCGTTGTAAAAGCAACGCGTCGTCGTTGCGCAACCCGTCCGAACCCTGTTCGCAACCCGCGGCCACCGGCTTGGCCGCTGCCGTGCGCAAGCCGCGCGCGTTGGCAGCGTGCAGCAACCCCGCTGCGATAAGTGTTTTACCTACCCCGGTATCGGTACCGGTTATAAAATACGTTGCCGCCATCAACTGCTCCGCAGGGCAGTATCCAGCGCCGCCAGCAAACCATCGATGTCGCTATCGCGGTGTTCGGCATTTATCGTCACGCGTAATCGGGCACCGCCTTTGGGTACGGTGGGCGGACGAATCGCGCCCACCCAATAGCCTGCCGCGCGCAACGCGGTGCCGACCGCGACGACTTTCGCGTCGGCGCCAATCATGACCGGCTGAATGGGTGTTATGGAAGGCAAAAGAGGCAAAGACAGTTGCTGCGCGCCACGCTGAAACCGGGCGATAAGATACCGCAGTCTTTCTCTGCGCCAGGTCTCGGTTTGTACCAGCTTCAGACTCGCGCGACTAGCCGCCGCCACCGCTGGGGGCAGCGCGGTGGTGTATATATAGGTGCGACTGAATTGAATCAGGGTTTCGATCAACGGCTCGCTACCCGCCACAAAGGCACCAAATGATCCCAGCGCTTTACCCAGAGTGCCCATCAGGATTGGCAGGCGCGCGCCGTCCAGCGCAAAATGTTCGGCCACGCCGCCGCCGTTTTCTCCCAGCACACCAAACCCGTGGGCGTCGTCGACCATTAACCAGGCTCCAGCGTCAGCGGCAATCTCAGCGAGTTGAGGTAGCGACGCGAGATCGCCATCCATACTGAACACACTATCCGTCGCGATCAGTTGACGGCCTCCCTGCCGCGCCGCTAACAGCTCGCGCAGTGCGGCCAGATCACCATGGGGGTAACGCCCGAAGTCGCCTTTGCAGAGAAAACCACCGTCCAGTAACGATGCGTGATTGAGGCGATCCTGCAATACTCGATCACCCGTTCCCACCAGCGCACCGATGGTGCCCAGGTTGGCCATGTACCCTGTGGAAAACAGCAACGCACGGGGTCGGCCGGTAAACGCAGCGAGCTCCTCCTCCAGCGCGTGGTGCTCCCGGCTGTGGCCACTGATCAAATGGGACGCGCCACTGCCAACACCGTAATGATTTGCCGCCGCCTGAAACGCGCTGATAACCGCTGGGTGATTGGCTAAGCCAAGATAATCGTTACTGCTGAATGCCACATACGTATCGGATCCCGTCCTGACCAGCCTGCCCTGTGGCGAATCGAGGGTTAAGCGGTGGCGGTACAGCCCCGCAGCGCGCCGCGCCGCCAGCCCCGCTTCCAGTTCCTGGTCGAGGGCGCTCACGGTTTAGTGGGAGGCGTTATAAAACAAATGGGTAGTAGCGGCGCTCTGGACCTGATCGTGCAACGCTCCCGCCACCTCCCCATCATCGTGCGCCGCGGAGATTTCCTCTGGGGTAATACCCAGACGCGCGAATAACTGTCGATCCTTATTGGCCTCGGGATTGCCCGTGGTCAGTAATTTTTCCCCGTAAAAAATAGAGTTGGCCCCCGCCAGGAACGTCAATGCCTGCATCTGTTCATTCATGTCTTCGCGCCCGGCAGACAGACGCACATGGGAGGTCGGCATCAATATCCGCGCCACGGCAACGGTGCGAATAAAATCAAAGGGGTCGAGGTCTTCCTGTGTATCCAGCGGCGTGCCCTCAACCTTGACCAGCATATTGATCGGCACCGATTCAGGATGTTCCGGCAAATTGGCCAGTTGCATCAATAATCCGGCGCGATCTTCGAGTGCCTCGCCCATGCCGACAATGCCCCCGCAACACACTTTCATGCCAGCGCTGCGCACGTTTTCCAGGGTCGTCAGTCGATCCTGGTAGGTGCGCGTCGTGATAATTTCGCCGTAGTATTCCGGGGACGTGTCCAGATTGTGATTGTAATAATCCAGTCCGGCGTCTGCCAGCGCTGCGGCTTGCGCGGAGCTCAACATACCGAGAGTCATGCACGTCTCGAGCCCCAACCCCTTGACCTCCTGCACCATGCCGATAACATGGGGCATATCTTTGTCCCGCGGCGAGCGCCACGCCGCACCCATGCAGAACCGCGTCGCACCGCTCTGTTTGGCGGCCCGCGCTGCGGCGATCACCTGTTCCAGCTCCAGCAATTTTTCTTTTTCCAGCCCGGTGTTGTAGTGACCGCTCTGCGGACAGTATTTACAATCTTCGGGGCAGGCTCCGGTTTTAATCGAGAGCAGGGTACTGACCTGTACCTGATTGGGATCGAAATGGGTCCGATGCACGGTCTGCGCCTGAAACATCAGGTCGCTGAAGGGTTGTTTCAACAGGGCTAACACATCGCCTTTCGACCAGTCGTGACGGACGTTATGCATAATCAATCCAGTTGCCAGATAAAAACCAGTGAGCCATGATAATGCAGACGAAAATGCTGTCAACCTAAAACTCGCCGCACGGTTAACTAGTTATCGAAAACCTGGCTTGCGGTATCGGGTCAGCCGTACCGCCCGAGGCACAACCAAAGGAGCAAGGATGCCCCCATTTAGCTTTCGACTGTTTCCGGGTCGCTGTGTCTTGTGCGGCAGCAACAGCGCCTGCGCTCGGGATCTCTGTTCGGGTTGTGAGCAGGATCTGCCGCACATAACTAACGCCTGCGTGCGCTGCGCACTACCCCTGCCCACGTCGGGCATTTGTGGCGAATGTTTGCACACGCCACCGCTGTTCTCCCGAGCGCTGGTGCCTTTTTGTTACGCCGCGCCGCTGGACGCACTGATTAAGCGTTTCAAGTACGGCGCGGATCTCGCAAGTGGTCGGGTACTTGGTCAACTATTTTGCAACTACCTATGCGCGGTGCGCGCACGCCAATCCCGTGCCGCGAACGGGCTGCCCCCAACATGCGTTATCCCCATGCCGTTGCATCCCGGCCGTCGCTGGTCCCGCGGATTCAACCAGTCCGTGGAACTGGCGCGAGTCATCGCCGGAGAATTTGATCTCCCCTGCCAGACGCGTGGTGTCCGTCGCGTCATAAATACGCCCGCACAACAAGACCTCTCGCGCCGTCAACGCCGACACAATGTGCGCAGCGCTTTTGCCACCACGGCTGATTTTAGCGGTCAACACGTCGCCATTGTCGATGACGTAATCACCACCGGCAGTACCGCAAACTCCCTGGCCCGCGCATTACTTGCCGCTGGCGCTAAAGAAGTCGAGGTGTGGGCGATCGCCCGCGCCACTGGCAAATTGCGCGGGGCGCGTCAATAATAGCCCCATGGACAAAAAAACCCAGCTTTGCAATGAGACGTTGTGGCAGCAGATATACGACGAGGTAAGCGTAACCTCCACCCAGGAGCCCGTGCTCGCCAGCTTTCTGCACGCCACCATACTCAACCACAAGACACTGGCGGCGGCGCTGAGCTTCCACCTCGCCAACAAGCTGCACAGCGACGTCACCCAATCATTGTTGTTGCGTGAGGTGTTTGACGAAGCCTGTGCCGCGGACCCGACTATTATCGACAGCGTGCGCTGCGACATTATCGCCACCTACGAACGGGATTCCGCCTGCGACAGCTTTTCGACACCTTTTTTATATTACAAAGGCCTGCACGCACTGGCTGGCTATCGGGTCGCCCACTGGTTATGGCACCACGGGCGGCGCCCCCTGGCGCTGGTACTGCAAAACCGGATTTCCGTCGTGTTTGGCGTGGACATTCACCCCGCCGCACGCATTGGTAAAGGCATTATGTTTGACCATGCCAGCGGGATCGTGGTGGGCGAAACAGCGGTCATTGAGGATTGCGTCTCCATGATGCAGTCGGTCACTCTCGGCGGTACCGGCAAGGACACGGGGGATCGGCACCCCAAAATTCGCCGCGGCGTCCTGATTGGCCCCGGCGCGAAAATTCTTGGCAACATCGAAATCGGCGAAGGCGCGAAAATCGCGGCCGCCAGTGTCGTGCTCACGGATATTCCGGCCCGCGCCATTGCGGCCGGAGTACCGGCCAGGGTGGTCGGCACCACCCATATCGGAGACCCCGCTGAAAAAATGGATCACGGCCTGGAAGGCTGTGGTGCCGATTAGCGCGGACGCGCTCACATCGGGTTGTGGTTAACGCGGCAAAAACGGGAACCCGCTTAGACATCGCCAAAGGGCACAGCCTGTTGTATTCGCTCCAGACCAAGGAGCGCCATCAACAGTCGATCGACCCCAAGGGCGACGCCCGAGCAGACTGGTAATCCCGCTGCCAGTGCCGCCAACAGGTTCTCATCTGGTGTCACGATCGGTAACTTATGCGCCTGACGCAGTCGGTTGTCCGCATCGAAACGACGGCGCTGCTCCACCGGGTCAGTCAGTTCGAAATATCCATTGGCCAACTCGGTACCATCGACAAACGCCTCAAAACGGCGCGCTACCAGATCGCCACTCTGATCCTCACCCAGCGTCGCCAGCGCACATTGGCAGGCTGGGTAGTCGTGCACGAAAACCAGTCCCTTCGGTAATTGTGGCTCTACCGCCAGGCTAAAAATCAGATCCAGACACACACTGCGTTCGGCCTGCGCCCAATTATCGCCAGCGTACTGCGCCGCGAGTTGCTGTAGTTGTGCGAGATCAGCACGATGGGGGTCACAACCGGTGACGCTCGTGAATAAGTAGCCGTAACGGTGCCTATCGGGCGTCGATGCCCGCGCAAAGCCCGCCGCCACCAACAACTCAGCGACCTCCGCCATTAACTGATGCTCGTCCCAACCCGGCCGATACCACTCCAACAGCGTAAATTCGGTGTGATGTCGACGGCCCTGCTCGCCATCGCGAAACACTTTGCCGAGGTTATAGATTGCGCCCAGCCCGGAAGCCAACAGGCGCTTCATATAGTATTCGGGAGATGTTTGCAGATAGGCGATACGACCGTTGGCGGCAGTGCTCAGGCCCTGAATATTAAATTCCGTAACACCGGTGACACCGAGTAATGGCACGTCGACTTCGAGTACGTCGCGTTGTTCAAAAAAATGTCGCATTGCCGCCAACAAGTCGGCGCGGCGGCGCAACGTCACCGCGGTCGCGCTCGGTAGCCAGTCGCCCATGGTCACCTTTTCCCCGCCAATTTTGTTACCACAAAAAAGGGCAGCTCGCGCCACCCTTCGTGCTGGAGAATTTTCCCACGACCGACAGTGGCCTAGTCCCGGGCCCGACCCAGGTACTCACCAGTGCGGGTGTCTACTCGAATAACTTCGCCCTCGCCAAGGAACAACGGCACCTTGACCACCGCCCCGGTGCTTAATTTTGCCGGTTTGGTGCCGCCCTGGGCGGTGTCGCCCTTGATGCCCGGATCCGTTTCGACAATTTCCATTTCAACATGGTTAGCGGGGGTTACCGCCAACGGCACACCGTTGTACAAAGTGACGATACAGGTATCTTCTTCGCGCAGCCACAGCGCGGCATCGCCCACGGTGTTCTTATCCGCCTGGTGCTGCTCAAACGTATCCGGCTCCATAAAATGCCAGTACTCGCCATCGTTGTAGAGGTACTGCATATCCTTATCTCGCACATCCGCTCCCTCCAGTGACTCGCCGGACTTGAAGGTGCGCTCCCAGACGCGACCACTCCTCAGATTGCGCAGACGCACGCGGCTGAATGCCTGCCCCTTGCCCGGTTTTACAAATTCGTTTTCGACAATGGAGCAGGGATCTCCGTCGAGCATTACTTTCAGACCGGAGCGAAATTCATTGGTAGAATAGGTTGCCATTCATGCCTCTATATTTGCTGGTAATCACACAGTTTTAAAACAGAACTTTTTCGAGGGTTGCTATGATACAGCACACCAGCCACGCATGGCACGCCCGCCCCTGGCAACAGGAGCTGGCAGAGGCCGTGCGCGACCCCCGCGAGCTATGCGAACTACTCGCACTCGACCCAGATTTATTCCCTGCGACATACGCCGCACACGGCGAGTTCGCGTTGCGGGTGCCGCGCCCCTACCTCGCCCGTATGCGCCGCGGCGACCCCGACGACCCGTTATTGCGTCAAATCATGCCCCTTGGCAAGGAACTGATTTCAGTGCCCGGGTACGACCGCGACCCACTCGGCGAGACGGATGCTAACCCCATTCCCGGGCTCATTCACAAATACCGCAGCCGGGTGTTACTGATTGTCAGTCCAGTGTGCGCCATCAACTGCCGTTACTGTTTTCGCAGACACTTTGCCTACGAGGAAAATCGGCCCACACGATCTCAGTGGCAACCTGCTCTGGATTACATCGCGGCACGACCGGAAATCAACGAAGTGATCTACAGCGGCGGCGATCCACTGGCGACCAACGACCGGCAGCTCCGGCACCTGACAACGCAAGTCGCTGCCATCGCCCATGTTAAACGGTTGCGGGTGCACACCCGGTTGCCGGTGGTGATCCCTTCACGCATAGATGCCGCCTGTATTGAGTGGCTTACCAGTACGCGCCTGACGCCAGTGATGGTGCTACATATTAATCATCCCAACGAAATAGATGACGAGGTTCGCGATGCGGTGACACAATTAAAAAACGCTGGCGTTACTGTGCTCAATCAGAGTGTTCTGTTGACCGGCGTTAACGATAGCGAGCAAATTCTGGTGCATCTGAGCGAAAAGCTGTTCGCTGCGGGCATACTGCCCTATTATCTGCATCTACTGGATCGGGTTGCAGGTGCCGCGCACTTTAATGTTGCGCTACCCAAAGCCAGGACGTTGTATCAGGCGATGCTCGCAGCGCTACCCGGCTATCTGGTGCCGCGTCTGGTCAGAGAAGACCCTGGCGCGGCGTCGAAAACGCCCTGGGCGTGATGCGGTACTGAGAAACGCAATATTGCGTTTGTGATCAGAGAACGTACAATAGCAGCCAACGGGGCTGTTAATATTTTACTCAATAATACACGGGATATTTCGAGACATGGAGTTCGCCGATCAGGATCAAAGCAACAAAATGGAGCTGCTGTTACAACGCCTGCGGCCGCCTGCACTCAACCTGGAAACTTTGACCTTTGCGCGCCCACAAGTTTCTGAAATCGAAAAATTTATACTGCGCCTGCCCGCTACCAACTCTGCTAAAACAGCGCAACTGCTATATGGCGCGCTGCGCGAACTCAATCAGCTCAAGCTTGCACCTGCCGCCAAGCTCGCGCTTATCGAACCGCTGCAGGCCCACGCCATCAGCTGTGCGGACGCACTAACAAAAAATCTATCTCTGAACGAGCAAACCATGCGCTCCATTTCTACGGCGCAGGCGCTGTTAAAACATTTGCTGCTGGGCTACAAAGCCGTTATTGCCGAGGCCGCACAAGCATTTGAAGTAGAGCCAAAACTGATCGCACAGGCAATCCACGGTGCATTTGTATCAATGAATCGCATACTGCTAACTTGCTGGCAGTGTTATATCGCACCTCCGGAAAAGTTCTGGCTTGAGTTACACACCCTGTACCGCATTGCCAATTATTTTTACACAGATCAACAGACTGTTACCTGGCTGGAAGGCGGTCAGAAGATGCGCTCCACCCTGACCACCGCCTACCTTAAACCGCTATTATTAAGTTGCGCCAACCCCGGGCACTACACCCCGGTCGAAATCAAACAGGTTTTCACCTTTCTCGATAAGTGGGCGATGCTTGCGGAGCTCGCCCCCGGGCACCAAGAAGGGCTGTATGTGGTCGATCTCGACAGCGATAGCGGGCCAGTCTACGCCTCGCTGGCGGGGCCGATAACCGCTAACTACGTGCGCCTGCGCAACGGCAAACTGGTGCAGGCGCTGCGGGACCATTTTGCCCGGGAACACAACGGCGACGTTAAATTAATCACCCTGCCCGACAGAATCGTGCGCAACCTGTGCGAATACTGGGATCAGGAAAAAGTGCGTACCGAAGAGCACCTGGAAGATCAAACTCCAGTGCAGGTAGTGCTCGGGTTGACCGCGATTCACAATGAATTGAGCGGACATAGTAGCGTCGACGAGTTCCTCAGCGATGTGGATAAACATCACAACCTGAAAGCCTACGAATTATTTGGCGAGAACACCTCTAAATTACACAGTAAATCGGCAGGTGGTGAGGACGCCTGGGGTGACAGCGGCTACGACACCCAGATGCGCCACAGTGAGTCAGAAGAACAAACTAGCGCAACATCCGCGCCGCCGCTACCGGACACGACCGTCGCGGCGCAAAGAACAACGCCGCGTCCGCCCGTGTACTACCAGGCGCGGCAACTGAATACCAGCGAGCGGGGAGCCTGCATTGAATTTACCGAAGCACCCAAACAACTATCCCCGGGGGAACTGATCGCAATTAGAGATGCCTCGCAGCAGGACCACAATTGGACGCTGGGGATTATTCGTTGGATTCATATTACGCCGCGCCTGAAGCGGGTTGCTGGCATCGAGAAATTCCAGCTTGCCGTGGAGCCCTGCGCCGCCTGCGTTATCAGCGACCAACGGGCCACCTCACCGTATTTACCCGGGTTACTCTTTCAAGAACAAGCTCACCACAAGGTGGGCGAGCAGACACTGGCCGATGCGGAGGTTATCCTGCCGTCCATGCCGTTCAAGCAGCGCAATCAGATTTCCCTGTTGTCTAATACTCGTGAACAACGGTACATTCTGGGCGACCCCACCGACACCACCTTCCACCTGTCGCGTTTCAAAGTTAAAGCGACCGCGGGCATCATCTGATAACTGGCTGGAGATAACGGTGTATCTCCCCCTATAATACCCATCACACGCAGATCCCGGCCGCTGCAATCACAGCGGCCAGCGGGGACGTGCTGAATTTGATGATTGTTCGCATACAGGGCACTGATGGAAAACGACGGCACACTCAACCTGCTACTTGTTCACGACAATATCGACGACGCCAATCGGCTGGTCAGCCTGTTACGCAATGCGTCCTACAAAGTTAATCAGCAGCACTGTGATAGCAAGGAAGTCCTGACCAAGTTGCTGCAGGAACAAAAATGGGACATCGCGCTGGTCCAGTTTGACAACCGCAATCCGCCCACCAAAACCATATTCAGCGAAATACGTAAGCTTAACCGGGATATCCCGGTAATATTGATCCCTGCCGAGCACGACGCCAACTATACGGTCGACGGGCTACGCATGGGCGCCACCGATGTGGTACCAATGGACGAGGATCAGCACCTGTTACAGGTCGTGTCGCGCACGCTTTACAATCTCGACCAACGACGCAAGCAGCGTTACTGGAAGCAGCGCTACACTGCCACCGAAGAACGCTGCGACGGGTTGATGGCAAGTTCGAGAGACGCCATCGCCATCGTTCAGGAAGGCACCTACGTTTTTGTCAACGACACCTACGCCAACCTGTTCGGCTACCTCGAAGCAGACGGCATGGTGCTACTGCCGGTGGTGGATTCCGCCGAAGAATCTTTCCAGGGGGAGTTAAAGCCGTATTTAAAGCCAGTCACCACCGACGATTCCGTGGAAAGTACAACGCTCACATTTGTCGGCGTCAAACCCGATAACGGTACCTTCAATATTCCCATGAATATCACTCAGGTGGAGTATCAGGGAGACCCCGCGCTGCAATTCCTGGTGCGCAAGGAATTGCTCTCACCATTCCAATCCACTCCCGAGCATACCGCCGAAACTCACCACGCAGTGGCGGCCGTCGGCGCCATTGCACTGCGCAATATGCTGGAACACATCAGCGCGGCGATTCGTAAAACTTCGCGCTCTGAGGCCAGTACCGTTTTGCACTATCTCCGTATTGATCGCTTCGCCGCATTACAGGAAAGCGCCGGCATCAAAATCGCCGAAGACGTGGCCACTAATGTCGCGCAGTTTGTGTCGGAACAATTATCGGGCGCCTCAGTATTTGGTCGCATACGCGAGGACGCATTTGTACTACTGGTGAACAAAATCAGTCCCGACGACGCCCTGGTGCAGACCACCGGATTACTCAAAGCCGTCGCCGAAAAGGTGTTTGAGATAGGTGAGCAAACTTACTCTGTTACCTTAAGCGCTGGCCTGTACACTATCAGCGACAGCTCCTCAACTGCTGAGGGATGCATCAGCTTTTGTCAGAAAGCTATTGCGAAAATCGACGACGACAACCCGGATGCGGCGGGCAATGCGGCGCATCTGTTTGAAGAGGTTTTTGAGCCGACCGCGACCGATCTCGCGGAGGCGGATATCGTCCGCTTTGGCAAACAACTGCTTGAGAAGCGGTTACTCGATATTACGTTTCAACCAATCGCTTCCATACACGGCGAAAAATCAGAATTTTACGAAGTATTGATGCGCTCCAAAGTAGATGCTTACCCAAAAGAAATTCCCCAGGATTTTATCGATCGCGTTTTCAAAACGGATGTCGCCAGCGATATTGATCGCTGGGTTATTATGGAATCGATGAAAAAGCTGGTGGAAAAACACAAGACTCGCCCTAACACAAAACTATTTATTCATATAAGCGCAGCCACCATGCGTGATGCGCAATTTATGCCCTGGCTTAAAGTGGCGCTCAAGGCCGCCAATATGGCCGCCGAGTCACTAATTTTTCAACTGCGGGAAATCGATGTCAGCCGCCAGCTCAACCACGCGGTAAAATTACTCGACGAACTCAAAAAAATAAACGGAAAAACCGCGCTCACCCACTTCGGAGTCGCGATTAATCCCCTGAATATTTTAAAGAAACTGTCGGTGGATTATGTAAAACTTGATCTGCCGATTGTTGAGCGCGCCCGATCGGACGAATCGGCCGTGGATACCATGCACGATCTGATCAATCGACTACGCGGCGAAGATCAGTGTGTGATTGTGCCATTTATCGAAAATCCGGGAATGATTCCTGCCCTTTGGCAGTACGGTGTGCAATACATCCAGGGGCACTATATTCAGTCGCCGCAAAGCACCATGAATTACGATTTCAGCGAAGAAGGTTAATTAGTTGC
>JBFJKD010000027.1:0-14362 GCA_041635095.1 Porticoccaceae bacterium | reverse complement strand
CGCCGCCTTCGGGCGGCGTTTTTTTGCGCGTTTTCTAACGCACTCATCGCTATATGGATTTTTCGCAAATTTCTAACGATGGCTATTCACCAGGTATTGCCGGATTTTGGCAAGAGCGGCAGCCTTTACTTCACTCCAGGGAACTACATCATCGGGGTTGGCAAGGTGATCTGCGAGGCGGCGGTCAAGTTCCGCTTTTTGCGCTTCGGTCAAAGATGGCGCGGTACCACGACTAACGATACCGTCCCAGATGGCTTCAACCAGTTCGATCTGTTCGTCAATGTCGAGCACACGAGCTTGCTGCAAGAGTTGTGTGTTCATGATCTCGACTCCATTCAAAACTAACGAAATAATTCTAGCGCGCTTCGTACCCTGTGCCTAACGAGTCTGTAGAAAACGCCATCTACAAAAGTAGCGCTTCCTGCTAGATAAAGGGGAGTGAAAAAAGGTAGCGTCCTCTTTTCTCTGTTCATTCAAGCCGAAGCCGCTTCGTGGCGGCGGGCGCCGCGCTTTAATGGCTGGGTGCGGGCATTTCCCGCTGCATGCGCTGGATTAAATCCTGCCAGAGCCCTAGCCGTTGTGCGTCGCCGGAGGGCACCTGTTCGTTGCGGGAGCGGGCCAGCCACAGGGTTTTGCCGTTAAAGCTGTACACCGGAATCAAATCCTGGCGCTGCCCGGCGGGTAGAATCTGCGGGTTGATGTTATCCAGAATCAGCGGTTCCCCAGCCGGGGTGGTGTAGTAGGCGAGCACCATATGGGGCTGGTCCAGGGTCA
This sequence comes from Porticoccaceae bacterium, assembly GCA_041635095.1. GTDB lineage: Bacteria > Pseudomonadota > Gammaproteobacteria > Pseudomonadales > Porticoccaceae > JBFJKD01. The sequence goes on along the minus strand of JBFJKD010000027.1, from coordinate 13,588 downwards.
GGGCCTTGACGTAGGTAATGCGCATTTTTTCGCTGTCCAAACCCATGCGGTCGAGGGTGACGTATTTGGCGATGGAAAAATCCTCGCAGTCTCCGGCATCTTTAATCAAAAATTCCAGGGGCGTGGCCCAGTAATCCTTTTGCTGCCAGATTTCGTCGTCGGTGACAAACTGGGCGTCGTTAAAAAAATTGTTGGCCAGCAGCAGGCGAGCCTGGTCGTCCTGGGTTTTGCCCTGTTCGATCAGTTTGAACCAGTAGCGCACCCGCGCGGCGGCGATGGGGCCGTGTTGTGCTTCCACCTGGTTAATTAGCTGCGTGTAGGGGTCGTCGGGCGCGGCAGCGGGCGCTGTTTTGGGTGGGCCGCCGGCACAGCCCGCCAGCAGCAGAGCAAGGGCCAGCAGGGCGATGGGTAAGCTGTGTGACGTTTGTTTCCTGGCGATCCGAGCCATAACGGGTTCCTGATGACGTTTCATTCTTAATGGTGCCGACTGTCAGGAAGTTTTACCGATATTTTGGCGGTTGTACAGTTGCCGATTAAGGCGGCGTTATTTGTGCTACGGCGGGCAGGGGGGCGGGGTGGGTTACAGCAATTCTTTTTCCATGCGTTCGTTCAGGTTGTTCCACAGGTTGATCTGACTGGATTTGCCCGCCTTGAGTTGTTCGTTACGGGAGCGGGCCAGCCACAGGTCGTCGGCGTTAAAGCTGTACACCGGTTGCAGGTCGCTGCGTTCGGTGGCGGGGCGAATGGACTTGTTGATATTGTCGAGAATGATCGGTATGGATGACGGGGTTTCGTAGTAGGCCAGCACCATATGGGCCTGGTTGAGGGTCAGGGCCTTGACGTAGGTGATGCGCAGTTTGCGAGTGTCGATGCCCATTTCCCGCAGGGTAAAGTATTTGGCGATGGAGAAGTCCTCGCAGTCCCCGGCGTCGTAGGCGAGAAATTCCACGGGTGTGGCCCAGTAATCGCGTTTGTTCCACAGGGCGAGGTCGTTGACAAACAGGGCGCCGTTAAAGAAATCGTTGACCAGCTCCAGTTTTACCCGGTCGGGCAGGTCGCGGTTTTCGTGAATCATGTCTTGCCATCGGCGCACCCGCAGCTCGGCGTTGTAGCCGTATTTGCTGCTGATTTTGGCGAGCAGGGTTTCGCTGAATCCGGTGTGATCGGCGCTGGCTACGGCCACCACTAACAGCGCGTACAACATTGCTGCGCGCACTGCGAGAGACCTTGTTAGCCCACGTGTTTTTGCCACTGGACGAGCTGCTCCAATTGATGCAAATTTCCACGGAAATCATAGCATTATCGGTTATATCTATTTCATTATGTTCGGATGAAGAGTGTGACCTACTGCTCAATTGGCAAGTTCAGTGGTTTAGATTAGACTCAGCGCTGCATATGCGATCCGGCGCTGGACCGCAATCGCCACACCAATTACACAAATAATGTAAAGGATTGCCTTGTGACGTTATTTCGCCAACTGATTTTAGCCACCCTGGGATTACTGGTATTGCTGTACGCAGGCAATGTGGTGGTCAGCATGCTCAACGCCCGCACCCTGGTGCAACAGCAAATGGCGGTGCACGCTCAGGATACGGCCACGTCGGTGGCTCTCTCCATGACCCAGGCGGCCCAGGACAAGGATATCGCGTCCCTGGAGACCCTGTTTAACACCATCTCCGACAGTGGTTTCTACCAGCGTATTTACTTTCGCGACCTGGACGGCAACATGGTTGTGGAGCGTGCGTTCTCCGTTGATATTGAGGGTGTGCCAGACTGGTTTGTGAATATGATGGATTTGCCGTCGCCCCAGGGTCAGGCGGAGGTAGCGGCGGGCTGGGCGCGCCTCGGGGAGGTGGTGGTGCTTAGTCACCCGGGACAGGCCTATCGGCAGCTGTGGGAAGTTGTCATGCAGCAGTTGGCCTGGTTTGGGCTAATCTTGCTGGCGGTGAGCGGTATCGCCTACGGCGCGTTGAACTGGCTGCTGGCGCCGTTGCGGCGTGTGGAGGAGCAGGCCAACTCCATCCGCGAACAAAAGTTTGTGGTGCAGGAAACCCTGCCCAACACCCGCGAATTGCATCGGGTGGTGGATGCCATGAACAGGATGTCCAACAAGCTGCATTCGGTGTTCGATGAACAGACGGATTTAATTTCTCATTTGCGGGTGCAATCCTACCGCGACGATGTCACCGGGCTGTCCAACCGTGCTGATTTTGATGCGCGCTTGAACAGTTTTGTCGGCGGGGAATCCGGTGATCACAGCGGCGCGCTGATGATTTTCGCGATCGCCGATTTTGCCCGGGTCAACGAGTTGGCCGGTCGTCAGGAAGGTAATGAGGTGCTGAAAAGTTTTGGCGCTAAACTCAAACAGGGTGTGGCGCAGTTTCCCCGAGCCGCGCTCGCGCGCCGCCAGGGGCCGGAGTTTTGCCTGTTCGTACCGGACGTCACGGAAGAAGAGGGCATCGCCCTGGGGGAAGAGGTCTTTCAGGATGTGCAAATATTTAACTGGTCATTGAAAGATCAGGAGCGGCTGACGGTCAACATGGGTTTTACCTATACCCAGCGTGTGGTTAACGGGCCGGAATTGTTGAATGAGGCGGATATGGCGTTGCGCCACGCAGTGACCGAAGGGCAAAACAAATGGGGTCAGTTCGCCGAGTTAAAGTCCGGCGATGTGCCGCTGGTGGCCCAACCGGCGGTGGAATGGAAGGATTTTATCGCACGGGTAATCGGCGAACGGGCTCTGGTACTGCACTATCAAAACGTAGTGTCCACGCCGGACAAACATTCGATAGGCTGCGAGGTGTTTACCCGTTTTCGGGATCAGGATGGCAACCTGCTGTCTGCGGGAATTGTGTTGCCGCTGGCGGAACGCTTTGGTCGCGCGCCGGAGCTTGATCAGTTGATACTGGAAACACTGGCTGAGGAAGGGTGCGAACAATACGCGTTTTATGGCGTAAATTTGTGCGCTTCATCGATTACCTCAAGCGCGTTTACTGAGTGGTTAAAGGGTTTTTTAAAGGCTAATAAAGGGCTCGCAAAAAAATTGGTGTTCGAAGTTTCCGAACATATTTTGCATATAGAGGAGCAGGATATTCGCAGTTTTCAAACTATGCTGCATAAGTTTTCCGCTGGTCTGGCCATTGACCGTTTTGGGCTGGAGTCCGCCGCATTCGGTTATTTAAGCAGTTTGCCCCTGCGTTATCTGAAGGTGCACCGCAGTTTTGTACAGAACATACAGGACAGCAAGGACAATCAGTTTTACGTAAAATCACTGGCGCAACTGGCCCATAGCCGCGAAGTGATGCTGATTGTGGAAGGGGTGGAGCAGGAGGCTGAGTGGCAGGTGCTGGCGCGTATGGGTATCGACGCGGCCCAGGGTTACCTGCTCGGCAAGCCCGAGCCATTACCAGGGCGAGAGTGATGCGCTTATAATACGCGGCTCATTCCAGCTGTATTCGGATTGTTCCTATGACAGTACGCACCCGCATCGCGCCGTCTCCTACCGGGGATCCGCACGTCGGCACCGCCTATATTGCGTTATTTAACCTGTGTTTCACCCGCCGGCACGGCGGTCAGTTTGTGTTGCGTATTGAAGATACGGATCGCGTGCGCAGCACCAGCGAATCGGAACAAATGATTCTGGATTCGTTGCGTTGGCTCGGTCTCGACTGGGACGAAGGGCCGGACGTGGGTGGTCCCCACGGGCCTTACCGCCAAAGTGAGCGCGGCGATATTTATGCCCACCACGCGCAACTGTTGCTGGATAAGGGTCACGCATTTTATTGTTTCGCGACGCCCGATGAGCTCGATGATATGCGCCGCGAGCAAGTGGCCCGTGGTGCAACGCCAAAATACGACGGGCGCGGGCTGCTGTTAGCCGCGGAGGACGTGCGGCGCCGTCTGGCCGCGGGTGAACCCCATGTTATTCGCATGAAAATTCCCGAGGACGGCGTGTGTCGGTTCGACGATCTGCTGCGGGGCAGCGTGGAGATTCCCTGGCAGCAGGTGGATATGCAGGTGCTGGTCAAGGCCGATGGTATGCCCACCTATCACCTGGCCAATGTGGTGGACGATCATTTGATGGCGATTAGCCATGTGATTCGCGGCGAGGAATGGATCAACTCGACTCCCAAGCATCAGTTGCTGTACCGGTATTTCGGCTGGGAAATGCCGGTGATGTGCCACATGCCGCTGCTGCGTAACCCGGACAAAAGTAAGCTCAGCAAGCGTAAAAATCCCACCAGCATCACCTACTACAAGGCTATGGGTTACCTGCCGGAAGCGCTGCTCAATTATCTGGGACGTATGGGTTGGTCGATGCCCGATGAAGAGGAAAAATTCAGTTTCGAGCAAATGGTTGGGCAGTTTGACATTGGCAAGGTTAGTCTGGGTGGGCCGGTATTCGACACGGAAAAACTCGACTGGTTAAACGGCCGCTGGATTCGCGAGGAGCTTAGTGACGAGCAGTTTGCCGAGCGTATGGCGGCCTGGGCGATTAATCGGACACACCTGCAGCGTTTTATACCGTTGATTAAGGAGCGGGTTGAAAAATTTACCGATGTGGCGCCCCTCGCCGGTTTTCTACTGTCTGGCATGCCGACGCTGTCCGCGGAACTCTTCGCCCATAAAAAATTGACTGACGAGACTGTGTCACAGGTATTACAGTTCAGTCTGTGGCGCCTGGAGGCGTTGCGGGACTGGCAGCGGGACAGTATCTATGAGCAACTGTCCGCTCTGGCCACGGCTATGGAAATAAAGCTCAAGGATTTTCTGGCGCCGTTGTTTATCGCTATCGCCGGCCAGCCTTCGGCGCCACCGCTGTTCGATTCGATGGTACTACTGGGGCCGGATATGACCCGCGCGCGCCTGCGCCACGCACTGGTGGTACTCGGCGGTCCGTCCAAGAAACAATTGAAGAACTGGCAGAAAACCTATGCCGCACTCTGTGGTGTGAGCGCGAACGGAACGGGCGAGGAATCTTGACAGCCGAGGGGGGCGTGCCTACAATGCGCAGCCTTATTTGGGGCTATAGCTCAGCTGGGAGAGCGCAACACTGGCAGTGTTGAGGTCAGCGGTTCGATCCCGCTTAGCTCCACCAATTTATTAGCTCTACCAATTTAGAAGTCTTCTCGGTAAACGGGAGGGCTTTTTTTTTGCCTGATCAATTTGCCACAGCGCCCGGATTGCCGACAGGGGTTGTGTGCGTAACGTGAATAGATCGTTGGGGAAAATATTTTTTGCACTGTTAATGTGCTGGTAGTGCGCTTTTTCAGGGCTTTAATAAGCACAATATACGCGCTGGAACGTCTTGATTATTCGCCAAAATGGCTATTTAATGAGGCGCTTGGATGACGGTGTTTCCAGCCAGATTCCGGATGGGCTGATTGGCCGCAACCGTTATACCGATAACACTCAATAATCGTACAGCTGGCTGGGCGCCTGGTTACGGAACGGGTGCCTGGCAGCGGTTGATAGGGATGGTTCGCTGATATGGCAAGTAATACGACGGGAAATTGGAGCGCAACAGGGTGGTTTCTTGCTTTTCTCGCCATGGTGCTGGCGGGTTGCCAAACCGCCAAACAGACTACCGTGGCCGAGCAGCCGCAGGTGGCGCCCCCGACTCAGGTTGTACTTGTCGCCGAGTCGGGTTTGTCCGCAGAGGATCGTCTGCGCAAAGTTATCCGCCAGCTGGAACTGGGCGAGGTGGCCGTGGCGCGGGTCGAGCTGGAATCCTATCTTGCAGAAAAGCCAGACAGCAAGGTGGCGCGAGATCTGTTGCGCCAAATTGACGTGCCGTCCCACGAATATTACCCAACCGAGTCCTTTAATGTCCGCCTGACCCCCGGGGATTCGCTGTCCACCCTGGCACAGAAATATCTCGGCACCTATTACCAGTTTTACGGGCTGGCAAAATATAATTCCATTGCCCGACCCAGTGATTTAAAAGTCGGGCAGATTGTAAGTATTCCGTTGACCGAAAGTGCCCGCCTGGCACGGCAAAATCGCGCGGCGGCTGGCGAGTTGGAAGAGATTCCCGAATTGCTCACCATGCCGCAGCAGGAATCTACACAGCGCGCGTCTACACAGCTGGCATCTACGACGACGTTACATAACTGGGCGACGGTAAAGTCATTGGTTGCGCAAAATAATTTTCAGGGTGCGGTGGACGCCGTCGAAGCCATGCCAAAACCTCCCCTTGGCGCAGTGGAATTAGCGTTGGCGGTGCAAGCCTACAGCGGCAACGGGGAAAAATTGGCTACGGCTAACCCAAAATTGGCATCTGCACAGTATTTACAGGCGGCGAAGTTGCACAAAACGGCGGGAAACAGCGTCGCGGCGTATGCGGCAGTGCAGCATAGTGTGCAGCTCGATAGCAGTAATGTAGCGGCCAGTCAGCTTGAGCAGGGTTTGAAATCCGAACTTGCCGGCGAGTACCATAAACAGGCGTCGATGGCATTCCGTCACCAGGCCCTCGATGAGGCAATTGCGCTGTGGGACAAGGTGCTGGCCATCGATCCCAATCACCAGTATGCAATTTCCTATCGACTGCAGGCCCTTGAATTGAAGAACAAGTTGTCTAATCTGCAATAACTATATCCGTTGAAATTGTTGCTGGCGCGACACAACGATTACGTTTGGCGGATGTTTGGCGGATGTTTGGCGGATGTTTTTGGCGGTTAGTTGCGGTGAGGGGAATGCTGGCTACGCGGGCTAAAAGATGAATAAATTAAGCGCGATTTATGGTGAGTTGCGGCGCAGGAAGGTGATTAACACCTTTGTGCTGTACGTGATTTCGTGCTGGATTATTTTGCAGGTCAGCTCCATCGCTTTTCCTATTTTTGATCTCCATTCGGATTACTATTATTGGCTATTGGGCGTTTTTATCGTATTTCTACCCGTAGCACTGACTATTTCCTGGTTTTATAAACTGACCGCCAGCGGTTTTATTCGCGTCGCGCCTTTTACGGAGCGTAGAGCCCTCAATAATATCGCCCCGCGCACCGATCGGCGGGCTTCGTTGACAAATAAAAGCAAGCAGGCGGGGGAGTACCACGGCTGGTTTATTTACGCTGAGTCCGGCCCCGTCGAGGGCCTGGAATACAATATCGCGCAGCCGATTACCCTGGGGCGGGCTATTGAGTGTGAGATTACCTTACTGCGTTCTCATATCTCCCGCAATCACGCCCGTTTGCAGGTGGTGGATGACGTTCTGTCCGTTGAGGATCTGGGTTCGTCTAATGGAACCTATGTTAATGGAACGAGAATTGATGGACCCAAGATATTACACCACGGTGACGAGTTGAGTTTTAAAGATGTGGTTTTTCGCGTAAAAGAGTATTCGTCTCAGGTGCGCAACGAAGCGTTACTGAATCAAACTACAGTTATCGCGAAAAATTAATCGTCGGCATTATTAGCGTTCCTTATTATTGCACGGATTCGCGCTGTTCTATTTTTTTTAGATTGGCCTGCATACGACTGGCCTGGGCAAGCAGTATACGCGCTTGCGCATGTTCCGGATCGAAGTGCAGCGCGCGCTCCAGTGCCGCCACGGAGCGATCAATATCTTTGCCTAATAATCCTTTGGCAGCTAGATAATTGTCGTTCGCCAATTTTTTCTTCAGGCTTGTCAGGCGCGCATCCAGTTGCGGCGCACCGGTATTTTGCAGTGCCCGCTCCAGGTGCTTTGCGGCGCTGGCGTGATTGTGGGCGGCACTGTACTGCGCTGCTAAATTAATATCCGCTTCGTATACTAATGGTCGTATTCGTTGTTCAATCCTGTTGATGTCTGCGGGCCCTACTAATGTGCTCAAGGTACGATATTTTTTTGCCTGCAACAGTTGCTCAGCCCGGGCCAACGTTAACTTCTGGTCAGCAGCCTGCACATCAATTGGTGGGGCGTAGTGCTTTGCTTCGCTGGCGGTTTTGTTGCGCTGCGCAGCGCGCATTTGCGCAGAAATTATTTTTTGCAGATCGTCAAAAGCGTCCTGGTGATAGGGCTGGAGGGACAGCACTTTTAATAAATTTAATTCCGCACTGCGCAGGTCGCCACTTTCAAACTGGGAACGTCTGCGGGCGTATAACCGTTGGCTTTGTTGGGCGATCTGACTGCTCAGGGCGGTGACCGCCCGTGTCGCTTCCCTGTCGTGGGGCGCGAGGGTTTGTACGATACGCCACTGGTCGAGTGCCGCGGCAAGCTGGTTCCGTTGTTGAAGCTGGTGTGCAATATTTTTTCGCGCCGCGATATATTGCTCTGTGGTTTCCCCCGGCGGGGGGCTGACACAGGCCTGTAGAAGAAGGGTCAAAATAATAATCAACGCATAAACTCTGCCGTAGTTATTCATGGCAGACTTTTGGTGACGTAGCCGTGCGCAAATTGTTTAAAATCGTCGAGGTTGTGGTTGTTGTACACCATGGTACGGCGCAGTAGATAGGGATTCGCAAAAGCAGGATTGGGGCCCCGTTCTACGGTCATGGCCAGTGCGTAACCGGATTGTTTAAGGACGCCGACGGTGTAGTCGCTACTGTCACCATAGGGATAGGACAGGTAACGGGGTTTGGTGCCCAGGTGTCGTTCGAGCATCTGTTCAGCCTGCTGAATTTCGTTGAGCACCCGTGCCTTATAGGTGGTTTGATTCGCATCGTTGGCGGTAACGGCGAGGCTGGTATGGGTTTTGGTGTGGGATTGCACGTCGATCAAGCCGCTGTTTTGCATTTCCTGTAGTTGTTGCCAGCTGAGTGCTGCGGCGCCGCCCACGAAATCGGTATACAAAAAAATCGTGGCGGGGAAGTTATATTTTTTAAGCAGCGGATAGGCAATGGTGTAGATGGAGCGATAGCCATCGTCGATGGTTAGCACCACGGTTTTCTTCGGGACCGGCAGCTTGCGCGACAGGATGGCATCGAGTTCCGCCAGGGGTATAACCTGGAATCCATTGTGCGCCAGATAGGCAAGTTGTTCCTCGAACACCTGTGCCGCGACCGCCAGCTGATGGCTGGTTTTCGCCCCTGGGGAGAACTGGTGATAGCACAATATGGGAATCGCGCGATAACCATCGGCAAAGACACCGGACGGATTTACCGGTTTGAGGGGTACAGCTAACAGGCTGCCGGTGGTCACGTCGCTGTTACGGCCAGCGTGGGAGCTGTTGTTCGCAGAGGGGTAACCATTGAGCTCGTAAATCTGCCAGGCCTGGTTGCGCGCGCCCAGGTAGCGTTGGGCGATATCCTCGACGCTTTGGCCTACACCCAGGCGCACAATGACAAACGATTCGTCGCGCGCAATCTCGCTGTCTGTTGTCAGCTGTTCGGCGAAGGAAAAACCCAGTGCCGACGGGTTGAGCGCACCACCGAGAAAAATAAAAACCAGCAGTAAACGGTCAATCCTGATCATTAATGCGGGTATCTATAATGGTGTAATCGCCACTCGAGGTGGTTGGGTCTTTGCGAGTGGACGTGCCAGACGATTGTGGTTGCGGTGGCAAGTCTCTGTCTGGCGCGGCGGCAACCGCGTCATCAGCTGTCTGTAAAGCATTGATATCCTCGTTATGATGAATGGCATCGGCCATGGCATTAAATGCCGACGCTACCGCGCCAAATTCATTTTTCCACGGCCGGGATATGCGGATATTGTGGTTGCCAGCCGTGAAGTCCTGAATGGTACGTTGAATGACCTGTAAGTTTTTGGCCACCAATTTATTAAAAAAATACAAAATCACCAGCACAGCAAGTATTACGGTGAGGGCGAGGGAGGTCATAATACGTTTGGTCACGGATTTTACTTCCGCGAGGCGATTTTGGCTGATGCCTACATTGATTTTGCCAATGTTGACGCCGTTAAACAGAATTGGCGTAGTGAACGTAAATACATCTTCACCTGTTGCAGTTAATACCGTGGCTATTACCATATCGTTCTGAGTGGCGACAATTTCCCGGTTAGGCGGTGGGTTCCAGGGCTGCTCAAGTAGAGTTTTGTCAGTTGCAATACGCACAATCGAATCGTGATCAATCACGGTCATATACGCAAACGTCTGTCTTTTTTCCGCTTCCTCTATGAGGGTTTCGAGACCAATCCAGTCCTCGCCAAGTACCGGCACTGCACTTTCGGCAGCGATAAACTTTGCTAGCGCCACACCGCCGTCGATAACCTGGTCGGAAAGCACCCGGGATTGCGCGCGAAACACCACCACTACACTGACGACCATAATCAGGGCGACCACGCCGCCCATCAACGCCGTCCACTTTACCTGCATGGGCAGGTAGTCTTTGGCATCGTCGTCGTCCTGCAGGACCCGCAGTTCCCTTTCCAGAGCGTCGTGCAATTCGGCACCGCTCTGGAAGCGTTTTTCAGGCTTTTTCTGCAACAGTTTGGCGATGATACTTTGCAGTCCGGCGGGCGCATCCGGATAGTACTGGCGAATGGGTGCAGGGTTTTTTTGAATAATCTGCATGATCAGGGTAGGTATAGATTCCGCGTCGAACGCTTTGTGTCCGGTCAGCAGCTCGTACAGAATGACGCCCAGGGAAAACAGATCGGAGCGGCCATCGATGGTTTCGCCTTTGGCTTGTTCGGGAGACATGTAGCGGGGCGTGCCAAGAATCATGCCGGCCTGGGTTTTTTCTTTCGCTTCCGAATCGCCGAACCGGGCAATGCCGAAATCTGCTATTTTTACGCTGCCCTGTTGTTCGTGAAAAATTATATTGTCGGGTTTAATGTCGCGATGTACGACGCCCTGGTTATGGGCGTAATCGAGGGCGCTGGCAATTTGCATTGAAATGCTGATCATCATTTTAATGGATAGTTTGTTGTTGTTCTGCAGAAACTCCGTCAGCGTACAGCCTTCGAGGAGTTCCATCATAATGTAAGGGCTGTCGTCAATTTTACCTACATCGTAAACGGTGACGATATTAGGATGGGTGAGGGCGCCAGCCGCCTTGGCCTCCTTGAGAAACCGATTCAGATATTCCTGATCGACCAGGTGATCTTTCTTAAGTAGTTTCAGCGCGGCGGAGCGATTGATTTCCGGGTCGTGAGTGCGATAAACGTCGGCCATGGCACCGGACCCGATGAAATCGACAATTTCGTAACGACCAACCCGTGTTCCGATTTTTTCCATGACGTAAATGTCCCTGTTAGCGTTATAACAAAAAAACCAGTAGTAAAACGGACGTCACTACAACATGTGCGCCTTTAATTGTACGATGTTCTACACCGCCCATAACAGGGTGGCCAGCACCAGCGCGACCACAACGACGGTCGCCAGCAGCGCCATTTTGCCACGGTGCGCGGCGAGTAAACCCGTTTGGCGAGTGTCGAATAGCGGGACAGTCTGCACCATAGTCATATCTGCTCTGGACAACGGGGCGGATGATACGGGGGCACTATTTTGGGGCGCGCTAACGTCGTTGTTGCCGGGTGTTGAATCCGGTTGGGCAGCGACGATTAACACCGTGATATTGTCCCGGCCTCCGGCATCCAACGCGGCCTGCAATAACGCCGCTACCTGGTTCTTGGGTGTGCTTGAGCGCGCCAGTATGGCAGTGAGCTGCGTCTGATCCAGTTCGTCATTGAGTCCATCGCTGCACAATACTATACATTCCCCCGCGGCCAGGGTGCCGGACAGGCTGTCGACCTTAAGGCCTTCTTTGGCGGTGATGCCGATACACTGGGTAATAACATTGCGCTTGGGGTGGTGCAACGCTTGCTCCGGGGTGATCGCCCCTTTATCGATTAACGCCTCCACGTAAGACTGGTCGCGCGTCAATAATCTCAGATCGCCATTCCACAGGTAGGCTCTGCTGTCGCCGACCCAGGCAATTTGATAATCCATACCATTGAACGCAATAGCCACGATGGTCGAGCCCATATTGGACGCGCCATTTTTTTCCGCGATGGCTTCCAGTACGGCTGCATGGGCCTTGTGTATGGCCCCAACCAGGTCGCGCGTGCGTCGAAAGGTTTCCGTGGTGACTTCGCTGGTTATGGCGCTGGCCAGCTCGCCGTCGGTATGCCCACCGACACCGTCCGCCACCAGCCACAGGCCCGCATTGGGGTCGGAGAGGTAGCAGTCTTCATTGTACTCCCGGACACGTCCGGGATGGGTATCCGCTGCAAATATTATCATTGGTTGTGACCGACACTCCCCGCTTATTGCTGGGTAAGTTACCGGTTTTGACAAGCAAAATCTACTCGCATATGTGGGTCGGCTCGGAACGCCAGGCGCACGCAAAAAAAGGCCGCTGAGTAAGCGGCCTGGTAGTGTTAACTCGGAGGCAGGGCGTCAGCGTTGGTTAATCGGTACAAAGTCGCGGGCCTGGTAACCGCTGTACAGTTGCCGTGGGCGGCCGATGCGATAAGGATTGCTGATCATTTCATTCCAGTGCGCGATCCAGCCAACGGTGCGGCCAGTGGCGAATATCACGGTGAACATTTCCGTGGGTATGCCAATCGCCTTCATAATAATGCCGGAATAAAAATCCACATTGGGATACAGTTTTTTCGACACAAAATAATCGTCCTGCAACGTGATTTCTTCGAGGCGCTTGGCAATCGCCAGCAGTGGGTCGTTAATTCCCAGTTCTGCCAGCACCTCGTCGCAGGTCTGTTTCATAACTGTTGCCCGCGGGTCAAAGTTTTTATATACGCGGTGTCCAAAGCCCATCAGTCGATAGGCGTCGTCCTTATCCTTGGCTCGCGCAATAAACTTGTCAATGTGCTTCACGTCGCCAATTTCCTGCAACATCTCCAGTACCGCCTGATTGGCGCCGCCGTGGGCAGGCCCCCACAGCGCGGCGATACCGGCCGCGATACAGGAAAACGGATTCGCGCCGGAAGAACCCGCCATGCGCACGGTGGATGTCGAAGCGTTTTGTTCGTGGTCGGCATGCAATAGAAAAATCTTGTCCATAGCTTTTGCCAGCACGGGGTTGACTGGTTTGTCTGCGCAGGGCGTGCCAAACATCATGTGCAAAAAGTTTTCCGCATAACCCAGGCTGTTATCGGGGTACATGTAGGGTTGTCCGATAAAATGCTTGTGACACATGGCGGCCAGGGTGGGCATTTTGGCAATCAGGCGGTGCGCGGTGATCATGCGATGAGTGGCGTTATTGATATCCATGGAATCGTGATAGAACGACGACATGGCGCCCACTACACCGCACATAATTGCCATGGGATGGGCATCGTAACGAAAGCCTGACATGAATTGTTCGATGGAGCGGTTGACCATGGTGTGTTCGCGCACGATCGTTTCAAACTCGCTTTTTTGCGCGGTGCTGGGTAATTCGCCGTTGAGTAACAGGTACGCCACTTCCAGGTAATCCGAACGGTCGGCGAGCTGTTCTATGGGATAACCGCGATGCAGCAAAATCCCCCGATCGCCATCTATGTAGGTGATTTTCGAGTCGCAGGCCGCGGTGGCCGCAAAACCGGGATCGTAGGTGAAACAACCCTCTCCGGTTAGCCCACTCACTTCGATAACGTCTTGCCCCAGGGTGCCAGAATACATGGGCAATTCAATCGGGACATCGCGCCCCGGTATGCTGAGTGTCGCTTTTCTGTCGGTCACTACATTCTCCTGGCTCTGGCTGT
>JBFJKD010000026.1:0-14364 GCA_041635095.1 Porticoccaceae bacterium | reverse complement strand
TGCCATCCTACGACATTGTGTTTAAGCTCATTAAGGACAAATTCGATCCGCCCAAGGAAGTCACCCACGAAATTGTTCGCGAGCAGTATAAAATTGTTTCCCGCCACGACCGTATCGGACGTATGGCCGACACGCAGGAATTTCACAACCTCAGTTTTCCACTGGATCGATTTTCCGCTGAATTACTCGAAGAACTAAATACGCTTACGCCTTCTTTACTATTGTTTAACGGCAATAAACTGGTGATTCGCCATCTGTACACCGAACGCAGAATGACACCGCTTAATATCTATCTGCAACGCGCCGACCCTCGGCAAACCCACGAAGTCATGGACGAGTACGGCAATGCGATCAAACAACTCGCCGCAGCCAACATATTTCCAGGCGACATGTTGTTGAAGAATTTTGGGGTCACCCGCCACGGGCGCGTGGTATTTTACGATTACGATGAAATCTGCCCACTCACCGACTGCCGCTTCCGACACATTCCAGAGCCGCAGACCGCCGAGCAGGAAATGTCAGCGACACCCTGGTATGCAGTGGCGCAGAACGACGTTTTTCCGGAACAGTTCCGCCTGTTTTTTTCTGGCAACCCACTGGCAAGAAAGGCGTTCGAGGAGCTACACATGGACATCTACGATCCGGTTTTTTGGCAGGAAATTCAACGCGAAATCCGCGACGGTAAAATCGTCGACGTGTTTCCTTACCGTCGTAAACGGCGTTTCTCCCGCACGCTAACCGCTAGTTTATAACAAGCATCAGAGAGCGCCGCCAGCCAGGCAGCCACGCTCACCAACAAAGCCGTGAAAAAAAGAGCGCAGCAAACCAGGTTCCAAATTTTCGCCAAGCTTGTTTCGCCAAGCTTATATTGGCGCGCCAAAAAAGATGGCCAGCTTAGCTGGCCATTGCATAAAACACCGTCCGGCTATTATTCCCAGAATTTCCACCATTTGCGGTTATGCTGTTCGCGCGTCTCCTGGCCCTGCTCCGAACCACGGCCCAACTCTTTTTGCTCCTGGTCCATTTTCTTGTCGTGCTGTTTGTATAATCCAGATGATCCGCCGTCCTCATCCTGGTCGTGCATCTTTTCCCGCTTGTCCTGGTGCTGGCCATTGTATTCGTCGTCCACCAAAAAACCATCCTCATGATCTTTTTCGTGGTCTTTTTTAAACTTTTCCTCTTTTTCTTTCTTTTCGTCCGCGTAAATATCCCTGCCGTCCTTAGCGCTAACATGCTGCTCCATTTTATCTTTTGCTTTTGCGCTTTCTTCTCCAGGCTGTTTTGCCATAACCAGAGATGTTGCATTCAGCCCTACAAGCAGGGCCGCCAATGTCGTCAACTTTAATCCTTTCATTACAATATCCTCTCATGCGAATTGATTTACGTCCAAATACGTTCAACTGCCCTTCAGACCAGCACCTGCGCTGGACACGTGCACCTCCCGCTGCGGAAAGGGAATAGTAATACCTGCTCTATCAAAATTCTTCTTGATGGCCTCGGTTAAAGCGAAGTGCGCTGGCCAGTAATCGGGCGTTTTAACCCAGGGGCGAACCACGATGTTAACACTGCTGTCCGCCAACGTATGCACCCCGATAACCGTTTCCGGCTCTGCCAGCACTCGCTCGTCTGCTGTCACAACTGCCATTAACACATCCTTGGCGTGGTCGATATCGTCCGCATAACTGATCCCTACCGTCAAATCTACACGGCGAATGTCGTTGGCCGAAAAATTGGTGATGGTACCGCCGATCACCAACGCATTGGGAATAATCACTTTTTTATTGTCCGCAGTTTTCAGTTCGGTGGTAAAAATTAAAATCTTTTCCACTGCCCCGGAAACTCCGGCCAATTCGACAAAATCGCCGACCCGAAAGGGACGAAACACCAAAATTAGAAACCCCGCCGCCAGATTGGAAAGCGAGCCTTGCAAAGCCAGACCAATCGCTAGCCCCGCCGCGCCGATAAGCGCTACGAAGGAGGCCGTCTGAATTCCTACCTGCCCTAGTGCCGCAATAACAACGAACGCCAGAAGCCCATAGTACACCAGGCTCGCGGTGACATTTTGCAGAGCCGGATCTACATTTTTTTTGCGCATCACATTGCGGGTGACCGCACCAAGCCATTTCGCAATGCGGGTACCCACCAGGAAAATTATTAGCGCGATAACCAGCTTTAGCCCATAAATTGTCAGAAACTCTGTCACCACATTCAATTGTTCAAACATTCTTCACCCATGGCTCCATAGTAATAAGCTCAGTAAAAATGACGATCTGGCGTTACACTACCTCAAACAAACCGGCAGCGCCCATCCCTCCGCCAACACACATGGTAATCACCACATATTTTGCCCCCTGACGCTTCCCCTCTCTTAGCGCGTGACCCACCATGCGCGCGCCGCTCATGCCGTAGGGATGGCCGATGGAGATAGCGCCGCCGTTAATATTCAACCGCTCATCGGGAATTCCCAGCTGATCGCGACAGTAGATAACCTGTACCGCGAATGCTTCATTGAGTTCCCACACACCAATATCGTCTATTTTCAATCCGTGTTGCTTGAGCAGTTTTGGAATAGCGAACACTGGCCCGATCCCCATTTCGTCCGGCTCGCATCCGGCCACAGCGATGCCACGATAAATACCGAGGGGTTGCAAGCCTTTTTGTTCGGCGGCTTTGCTGTCCATCACCACGCAGGCAGCGGCCCCGTCGGAGAGCTGACTGGCATTGCCAGCGGTAATACAACCGCCCTCTATCACCGGTTTAAGCGCGGCCAGCCCATCCGCATTGGTGTCCGGGCGATTCCCTTCGTCCTGGCGTAGTGTTTTTTCCACCATGCTGATCTCTTTGGTCACCTTGTCCACCACACCCATGGTGGCGGTTACTTCGATAATTTCGTCGTCGAATTTGCCGGCCAGCTGGGCGGCCGCAGTGCGCCGCTGGGATTGCAAGGCGTAGGCGTCCTGCTGCTCGCGACTGATGCCATAGCGTTTTGCCACCACTTCAGCGGTCTGCAACATCGGCATATAGATATCCTTGTGCAGCGCGACCAGGCGCGGATCCACGCTGCGGTGGCGATTCATATGTTCATTTTGCACCAGGCTGATTTGTTCCAGACCAGCGCCCACCACCGTCGTCATGCCATCGTGCAGAATTTGTTTGGCGGCGGTCGCGATGGACATCAGACCGGAGGAGCACTGGCGATCCAGGGTCATGCCGCTGACCGTCACCGGCAACCCCGCTGACAAACCCGCCATGCGGCCAATATTGGAACCCGCACTGCCCTGAGTCAGCGCGCAACCCATAATAACGTCGTCGACCGTGGCGGGGTCGATACCCGCGCGTGCTACCGCGGCGCGAATCGCCCAGCCACCCAGGGTAGGCGCTTCCGTGTTGTTAAAAATACCCCGATAGGCTTTGCCAATCGGGGTGCGTGCAGTGGCGACAATAACGGCTTCTTTCACGATGTACTCCTGATGCTAACTAATGTCGTTGAACGGCTCTCAGATTTAACCCTGGAGTTCCATACCCTTGCGCATATATTTCTGGATCTGTTGTCCGGCACCGGTCATCACCTGTTGCCCTGCCTCAGCGTCCAGTTCCGCCCAGTGGGCAATAACTTCTTCCGGGGTCTGAGCACCAGGCGGCAAACTGACGCCCTCGGTTTCGTAAATATGGGTACTGGCGTATCCGCCCGCTCCGCAACACAGAATAAAGCGATTGGGCGCATCATCGTGACACAGGGTCAGCAGCCCGGCGGTTACCGCCTCGGCGGTCATCAGCTTGGCAGCACTGGGATCAGGCATAATGTCTTCCGTCATGCGGGTTAGCGCAGCCGGCGCCAGCGCATTGACCCTGATGCCGTATTTCTGCCCTTCCAGCACCAGGGTATTCATCAAACCCAGCACCGCCATTTTCGCCGCACCATAGTTGGACTGACCGAAGTTGCCATACATGCCGCTGGCAGACGTGGTCATGACAATCCGACCGTATTCCTGCTCGCGCATCAATTCCCACACCGCCTTACAGCAGTGCATGGCGCCCATCAAATGCACATCGACGACCGCTCTAAAATCGTCGAGGGACATTTTCGCAAAGGTTTTGTCCCGTAAAATTCCCGCATTATTAATCAGAATATCGACTCGGCCCCAGGCCTCACGCGCCTGCGCCACCATGGCTTCGACCTGCGCGAAGTCCGCAACGTTGGCACCGTTGGCCAACGCTTCACCACCGCGCTCCTTGATCAGAGCCACCACTTCCTGCGCCGCCGCGCTGGAACTGCCCGACCCACTGCGATCACCTCCCAGGTCATTGACCACAACTTTGGCACCACGCGCCGCCAACGCCAGCGCATGGGAACGCCCCAGGCCGTTGCCGGCGCCCGTTACTATGGCCACTCGGCCGTCAAATCGTATTGTCATGTTATCGCTCCAGATAGTTACCCGTTGCCAGCGCCAGCCGCACGGGGCTGACCCGGCAAATTATTCGAAAATTCACGCAAAGATCATGGACAGCCACTCCGCCATCAGGGCTGGTTTTTCTTGCCCTTCAATTTCGATGGTCACTTCGAGTTTAAACAGATACTGCCCCGGTTTTTTTTCGGTCGCCTCCAGTAACTTCGTTTTTGCCCGTATGCGACTTCCAACCTTGACCGGCTGCAAAAAACGCACCTTGTCGAACCCATAATTCACGCCCATGGAGCGGTTGGGCACATCGACCCCGACCCCCGACTGTAAAAAGTGGGCGAGCAGGGACAACGTTAAAAAGCCGTGGGCAATGGTGGTGCCAAACGGCGACTTTGCGGCTTTTTCCGGATCGACATGGATAAATTGATGATCCAGTGTGACATCGGCAAATTCATTGATACGGTCCTGGTCGATCAAAAACCAGTCGGAAGGTCCACCCACCGCGCCGATCTGTGCCTGCAAATTATTGACGTCAATTGTGATAGCCATAACACACCCCTGTTTGTCGTAGTAAACACCTGTGGAATTTTATAAACGCCGGCAAAGTTAACAACACAAATAAAATTGGCAAGTCCGCTTTGCGCGGAAAATACTCTCCACCCGCTAGTTTAATAACCCGCAAGCTCGGCGAAGCGCCGCAGGTGATAGCGACAGTCGCCATACAGCTGTTCGGCAACCCGCGCGCGTTTGATAAAAAAGCCCATATCGAGCTCGTCGGTCATGCCAATGCCGCCATGCATCTGGATCGCCTCGTTGGTGGCCAGCTGCGCTACTTCGCTAACTTTCGCTTTGGCGATGCTGACTTGCCGCGCACGGTCGGGACGATTTTCCTGCAACGCCTGTAACGCCCGCAAAACCACAGACCTGGCCTGCTGCAACTCACTGAACAGATGGGCTGCCCGATGTTGCAAACCCTGAAACGAGCCAATTATCACACCGAACTGCTTGCGTTCCTGCAGGTACTTAACCGTGCGCTCAAACACTTCCAGAGAAATACCCAGCAGTTCCGCCGCAAGGTGCGCGTTGCCGATATCCAGCACTTGCTGCAGCAGTGTATACCCACCGTGCAGTTCGCCCAGGATTGAGCCGTGATCTACCACCACATCGTTAAACCTGAGCATAGCGCTATTGCGACTATCGGCCATGATCACGCGCTCGACCTGCACGCCTTGCGCCGCGGCATCCACCAGAAATAAAGTCAGTCCCTCGTCAGTGCCGACGGCGCCGTTGGTGCGTGCACAAACGATGAATGTGTGCGCACTATGTCCATCGACCACAAACTGTTTTGCGCCATTGAGCACGTACCCGGAGGACGTTTTTTTCGCCGCCATCGCTATGGCCAACGGAGCGTGGCGCGGCCCTTCGTCCACGGCCAATGCCAGCAACAACTCACCGGCGCTTATTTTCGGCAACAGTTCTTTTTGTTGCTGCTCACTGCCAGCCAGTGAGAGCGCGCTCGCGCCGATCACGGCGGAGGCAAATAGTGGCGAGGCCGTCAACGTGCGGCCACAGGCCTCGCTAATCTGGCCCATGCCTACGTGCCCGAACGCCAATCCACCGTATTGTTCCGGGATCAAAATACCGGGCCATCCCATGTCGGTCATTTGTTGCCACAAGGGCCGGGAAAATCCGTCTGCGTTGCGCTCGTCCCGCAGTTTACGCAGCGCCTCTACGGGTGCGGCCTCCTGCAAAAATCCGTCCGCCGACTCCTTCAGCATCTGCTGTTCTTCATTCAGTATCAATGCCACGTACACACCCCTCGTAACCGTGCGATGAATAAAACGGAACCGCGACTATTTATGGCAATCGCTGTACTGGCCACCGGTCAACCCAGCCCGAGAATACGTTTGCTGATCACATTCAACTGGACTTCCGAGGTACCGCCTTCGATGGAATTGCCCTTGCTGCGCAGCCACTGACTGGCCAGCAATCCGTTGTTGAAGGCCTCGCCTTCCCACGCCAGCGCATCCAGGCCGTGAATACCGAGCAACAGTTCATAGCGCCGTTTGTTGAGCTCCGTACCGGCGTACTTCAGTACCGACGACGCAGCGCCCACACCCTGACCGGCTCTGGCCTCATCGATGACCCGCTCTGCGGTGAGTTCGTAAGCGCACATATCCACTTCCCAACGGGCTACCGCCTCGCGCAGCGAGGGGTCGCGCAATGCGCCGCCGTCGACACCGATGGCGGCGACTGCCAACTCACTCAGGCTTTTCGCTCCCGCGGTATTCTTGCCGAGGTTACCGATCATCTCGCGCTCGTGGGTGAGCAGATACTTGGCGATTTCCCAGCCCTTGTTAATGTCGCCAACCACCTGGTTTTTTTCCACGCGCACATCGTCGAGAAAGGTTTCGCAAAACGGTGATTT
This sequence comes from Porticoccaceae bacterium, assembly GCA_041635095.1. Classification (GTDB taxonomy): domain Bacteria; phylum Pseudomonadota; class Gammaproteobacteria; order Pseudomonadales; family Porticoccaceae; genus JBFJKD01. The sequence goes on along the minus strand of JBFJKD010000026.1, from coordinate 7,536 downwards.
TCCGGAAATCAGTTTGATTGGGCGAGTGGACACCCCCGGCGTTTCCATATCAAACAACACCAGACTGATGCCGAGATGCTTGGGGGCGTCCCGGGCGGTGCGCACCAGGCAGAACATCCAGTCCGCCTGATCGGCATAGGACGTCCAGACTTTTTGACCGTTGACGATAAAATGATCGCCACGGTCCTCCGCACGGGTCTGTAAACTGGCCAGATCCGAGCCAGCGCCGGGCTCACTGTAACCCTGACACCAGCGAATTTCGCCACGCACAATGGGTGGTATATGTTGCTCTTTCAGAGCATCGGAACCGTACTTTAATATGGCCGGACCGATCATCCACAGTCCGAAACTGCTGAGTGGGGGGCGCGCGTCAATGCGCTCCATCTCTTCCCGCAAAATTTTTGCCTGTTCCTTATTCAGCCCACCACCGCCGTACTCCAGCGGCCATTCCGGTGCGGTCCAGCCACGCGCGGCCATGCGCTCCAGCCAAACTCGCTGGTCATCGCTGGCATACACACAGCGACGCCCGCCCCAGCAACGGTCGTCGAAGTCTTCCAACGGTTTTTGCATGGACTGGGGGCAGTTGCTCGCCAGCCACTGGCGCGTCTGTGCCCTGAACTCGTCCGCAGTATCTGCTTGCACACCGCGCTTCGAATCGGCCAGCGGTTGCATTTTTGTGGTGTCCAAAATTACCCTCCTGTCTGATGAGCGACGCCTGTCCAGTTACACTCCAGCAGGTGACCTGGCCCGTTCGCGCCGCGCGTAGCCTGCACCCGAGCGCTCTATCGACGGCTGGAGCCTGCTGGGTATAGTACGACAATAGCGGCGGAATTTAACCCACCGGTAACATTGAAGAAACGATTAACCGTGACCGCTGATTTCTAATTTTTAGCGCTGACCACCACGCGGTCTACTTTTTGCAGCCCGCGCGGCAGCTTGCTGCCCCTGCGGCCCCGCTCCCCGCGGTAGTACTCCAGATCCTTGACGCCGAGGTTCAACTGGCGCTTGCCGGAGTGCACAATCAATTGCTGGCCCTCGGCAACCACCACCACCGCCAGCATGTACTCTTCCCGCGCCTGCAGCCGCGCAGCCGGAATACCAATAATTTTATTACCCTTGCCCCGCGCCAGCAGGGGCAGGTCAGCGAGCGGGAACACCAACATTCGGCCCTCGTTACTAAGCGCAACCACAACGCTATTTTCCGCTTCGGCCAACACCACTGGAGGCAGTACACGGGCGCCTTTGGGCACACTGAGACAGGTTTTTCCGGAACGGTTTTTGGTATATAAATCAGCGATGGCGGCCACGAAACCGTAGCCGGCATCGGTCGCGAGCAACACCCGGGTCTGATTATCCCCGAGCACCAGGCCGCAAAACGTCGCGCCGGGGGCTGTATTTACGCGCCCGGTGACGGGCTCACCCTGACCTCGCGCCGACGAAAGCGTGTGCGCGGGCAGGGCATAAGTACGGCCGGTGGAGTCCAGCAGGATAACGTTCTGATTACTTTTGCCCCGCGCGGCCGCCAATAGCTGGTCCCCCGACTTGTAGCTAAGTGCAGCCGCATCGATATCGTGTCCGCGGCCGGCGCGAATCCAGCCCTTCTCCGACAACACCACAGTCACATCTTCGGACGTCAGCAACTCTATATCGGTGAAAGCCTGGGCTTCGGCCCGCGCCACCAGCGGCGAACGGCGTGGGTCGCCAAATTTTTCGGCGACCTGTTGCAATTCGCTCGCGACCAATTTTTTCAATCGCAGTGCCGAACCAAGTATTTTTTCCAGGGTTGCGCGCTCGGTCGACAACTCGTCCTGTTCGGCGCGCAGCTTAACTTCTTCCAGTCGGGCCAACTGGCGCAACTTTAAATCCAGCACCGCGTCGGCCTGCTGTTGGCTAAGTTCGAAGCGGGCCATAAGCTGTTCCCGCGGCTGGTCCTCGGTGCGCACGATGGCGATCACTTCGTCGATATTGAGAAAGGCAATCAGGTAACCGTCGAGTACGTGCAACCGCGCCAGCACTTTCTCGAGACGAAACTCCAGGCGCCGCCGTACTGTCGCCAGGCGAAACTGGAGCCACGCGCCGAGGATCTCAGGCAAGGTCCGCACTCCGGGACGCCCGTCGAGACCAATCATATTGAGATTGATGCGGTAACTGCGTTCCAGATCAGTGGTGGCGTAAAGATGCCCCATAAGGGCTCCCAGGTCGATACGATTGGAACGCGGAACAATCACCAGCCGAGTGGGATTTTCGTGATCTGATTCGTCGCGCAAATCGGCCACCATGGGCAGTTTTTTGGCCTGCATCTGCTGGGCTATCTGCTCCAGTATCTTGGCGGGCGACGCCTGAAAGGGCAGGGCCGTGACGATAATATCGCCATCTTCCCGGGTCCATACAGCACGCATTTTTACCGAGCCGCGCCCGGTTTCGTAGGCGCTGATAATCTCTTCCCGCGAAGAAATAATTTCTGCCTCGGTGGGGTAATCCGGCCCCTGAATATGTTCGCACAGCTCGCGGACCGTAGATTTCGGCGCTTCCAGTAACCGCAGGCAGGCGCTCACCACCTCCCGCAGGTTGTGGGGCGGAATATCCGTGGCCATACCTACGGCAATGCCAGCCACGCTGTTTAATAACACATTAGGCACCTGGGCCGGCAATACCGTGGGCTCCTCCAGGGTGCCGTCGAAGTTGGGTTGCCACTGCACGGTGCCCTGATCCAGTTCGGCCAGCAACAAATCCGCATAGGGCGCCAACCGGGACTCGGTGTAGCGCATGGCCGCAAAGGATTTGGGATCGTCCGCGGAGCCCCAGTTGCCCTGTCCGTCTACCAATGGATAGCGATAGGAAAACGGCTGCGCAATCAGCACCATCGCTTCGTAGGCAGCACTGTCCCCATGGGGATGAAATTTACCAATCACGTCGCCCACCGTGCGCGCGGATTTCTTGTGTTTGGCCGTGGCGTGCAGGCCCAACTCGCTCATCGCGTAGATAATGCGTCGCTGCACTGGCTTGAGCCCGTCGCCAATATGCGGCAGCGCCCGGTCGAGAATGACGTACATCGAATAATCGAGATAGGATTTTTCGGCGTAATCCCGCAGCGCTACGCGTTCTTCCGATAAATTAGTCGTGGTCATTTGATCCTGCGTCTGTTGCGATAATATTTGGCTTAACTGTGATCACTCATTTGCACTCGGGGGATTACTGCGATCGCGCGGGTTATTCACAGGGCAACCCGCGCAGCGACCGACTAGCCCGTTTCGGCGAGGCTGCCCTTTTCTTCGAGCCAGGCCTTGCGATCGCCAGCGCGTTTTTTGGCCAGCAACATATCGAGCAATTCATCCGTATCATCTCCAGCTTCCAACGATAATTGCACCAGGCGACGGGTGTCCGGGGCCATGGTCGTTTCACGCAACTGCAACGGATTCATTTCGCCAAGCCCTTTGAAGCGCGTGACCTGCACTTTGCCGCGCTTTTTTTCCGCTTCGATGCGATCCAGAATTCCCTGCTTCTCATACTCGTCCAGGGCGTAAAAAACCTCTTTGCCTGCGTCCACGCGAAACAGTGGCGGCATCGCGATGTAAATATAACCGGCGCTAACCAACGGGCGAAAATGGCGTAAAAAAAGTGCGCAGATCAACGTTGCTATATGCGCACCGTCGGAATCGGCATCCGCCAGAATACAAATTTTGTGGTAGCGCAGCCTGCTTAAATCCGCGCTGCCGGGGTCGACCCCAATCGCCACGGAGATATCGTGCACTTCCTGCGAAGCGAGAATATCCTGACTGTCGAGTTCCCAGGTGTTCAAAATTTTCCCGCGCAGCGGCATGATGGCCTGAAATTCCCGGCTCCGGGCTTGCTTGGCCGAACCCCCGGCGGAATCGCCCTCCACTAAAAATAGCTCTGATTGATCCGGCGCGTTACTCGAACAATCCGCCAGCTTGCCCGGCAGCGCCGGCCCCGAGGTAATTTTTTTGCGCGCCACGGCCTTGTTGGCGCGCATGCGGCGCTGCGCATTACCAATACACAGCTCCGCCAGCGTTTCCGCTTCCTGAATATGCTGGTTAAGCCATAAACTGAAGGCATCTTTGACAATTCCAGATATAAACGCGGCGGCTTCCCGGGACGACAGGCGCTCCTTGGTTTGCCCGGAAAACTGTGGCTCGGTCAGCTTCGACGAGAGCACGTAACAGCACCTGTCCCAGATATCGTCCGGGGCCAGTTTGATGCCGCGCGGCAGGAGGCTGCGAATCTCACAAAATTCCCGCATCGCCTCCAGCAGGCCGGAACGAAAGCCGTTGACGTGTGTGCCGCCCTGAACGGTGGGAATCAGGTTTACGTAGCTTTCCTGGGTTAACTCCCCGCCGTTGGGCAGCCATTGAACGGCCCAGTCAACAGCTTCCGTTTCGGCCGCAAAACTGCCCACAAACACCTGCCGTGGCACCGTCTCCCAACCCTGCGTGGCGGCGGCGAGATAATCCTGCAGACCGTCCGCATAGCACCAGGCTTCCTGCTCTCCGGTATTTTCGTCCCGGAATGACACTTCAAGCCCCGCGCACAGGACGGCCTTGGCCCGCAGGACGTGCTTGAGGCGCGACACCGAAAATTTGATCACATCAAAATATTTAGGATCGGGATAAAAACGCAACTCCGTACCGGTGCTGCGTTTTGCGCAGGTGTCGACCACTTCCAGCTCGGACACTTTTTCACCACCAGCAAAAGCCATGCGATACAGGTTGCCGTCGCGGCGAATAAGCACCTCCAGGCTCTGAGATAACGCGTTAACAACCGACACACCGACGCCGTGCAGGCCGCCGGAAAACTGGTAGTTTTTATTGGAAAATTTACCCCCGGCATGCAGCGTACACAGGATAACCTCGACGCCGGGTTTGCGCTGTTCCGGATGCAGGTCGACCGGCATGCCACGACCGTCATCCGCGACCGCCAGTGAGCCGTCGCGATACAGAACCACATCGATTTTGCGTGCGTGCCCGGCCAGCGCCTCGTCGACGCTGTTGTCGATCACTTCCTGGGCTAGATGATTCGGTCGACTGGTGTCGGTGTACATGCCCGGTCGCTTGCGCACCGGGTCCAGACCGGTCAGTACTTCAATATCTTCCGAATTATATTTGCTCATCGTCACCCGCGTGCTGATTGATAGTTAGTCCCGCAGAAAAACACCATGATATCGGGAAGGTGTCGTTCAAAATCCTGGAAGCTGTGGTCGCCGCCGCGCTCCACCAGGGTTTCGCAAGCACGGTATTTTTCGAGCGCCAGACGATAATCCAGCACTTCGTCGCCGGTTTGCAGTAATACCCTGAGCTGTTCCGGATGCTTGAGGCAGGGGACGTCAAACGCCTGTAATGCCTCTAGATGCCGCTGTTCAAACACGCAACGCTCGCCGGTGTGATAGTTGATTTGCTCACCGAGTAAATAGTTCCTGCCCCGCCAGGGCGCCACCGCGGGATTTATCAACACCGCCTTACAGGTATGCCGCTGCGCGAGCCAGGTGGCGTAAAATCCGCCCATGGAACTGCCCACCAGATACACATCATCACCCTGCTCACTCAACACTTGCTCCAGAGAGGTCATGGCTGCCTGTGGAAAAAGGCTCAACGGCGGGCACAGAAAATCCACCTCGGGATAATGCCGCGCCAACCAGCGACCGGTAACGATAGCCTTGTGGGATTGAGGAGAACTGTTGAAACCGTGAATGTATAGCAGTGACGCCATGGCCACCTTCCGCCGCGAACTACGCGGGGATTATAGCGGCACAGCGGCGCCGGACGCGACCCTTAATAGCCGCCAGTGCGATGGTCTACTTTCTGCGCAAAATCCTGCAGATATTCAACGCCCGTATCCAGTCGGCCATCGTCGTGCAAATCGATCCAGCGATAGCCGGGAGGATCGTTTGACAGTGCAAAATGCGGGCTGTTGGGCGCAAACTGAAAACAGGTGGAGGGCGTCGTGTAGATCGGTATGCCGGCCCATTGCAACATTTTGTGCTGATGCACGTGCCCGGTGAAAATGGCGCGCACATTCGGATGTTTTTCCAACAACTTATGCAACGCGTCGGCATTGGCGATACGTTGTTTATCGAGCCAGTCACAGCCCACCGGCAGCGGCGGGTGATGCATAAATACCACCGTGGGATTATCCGCATCGCGCCGCAGGGTACTGTCGAGAAAGGACAATTCGTCCGCTACCAGATGGCCGCCCACCTGCCCGGATACCGCGGTATTGATCGAAATCACGCGCCAGTCGCCCAGCTCCAGAACTGGCCAGTACGGAGAAGCCTGAATACCGTCCTGCATCACCGCAAAATCGTCGTGGTTACCCGGTAGCCAGGCGTAGGGTATTTCGAAAAAAGTGATCTGCTCGGTAAACAGCTGATACGCCTTGTGGGTACCCAGGGCAGCGATATCCCCTGTCACCATCAACAATTCCGGCGCTGTCTGCGCGGCGGCGACAGCGGCCAACACCTGGCTGAAACTTTCGTAAGTACGGATACCGGCTAATGTGTGATCGCGGGTTTCACCGATATGCGGGTCAGTGATCTGGACAATCCGCCGGGTACGGGTCTGCAATTTATTCTCCTCAGCCAGCCCCGTGCACGCCGCTCGCGTAACGGGACTAACGGCTCGACAGGAATACTTTTATTCGGTCACCACGCTGGGAAAGCCCTGCTCTACAGCGTAACCATGTTCAATACAGTTCGCCAGCCACTCCCCGAGATAACGATTCCATTGATATTTCTCATCCGGCTGTTGCATCCGCTCATTGGGGTATCCGTTTTTCGGGTACACCCGTAATTCACGATCCCAGGCGACCACCTCCGCGAGTCGCGCATCGTGATAGAGTCGCACCTGCATGACCGGTGTCGGCCACCAGCGGGGGCGATCCCCACCCTGAGATGCGATCGCGAGCAGTGTGGTGTAACGGGTTCTTTCCAACACCGTAATCACCACCATTTCGCCCTGTTGTGCGACGTCCCCTGCACCTGTCCGCAGACCAATACACCTGCAGTCCACCTGCGCGAGTGCCGGAAACAGCTTGCGCAACCGCATATAATTTGTGGCGCACTCGGCCATAAAGCCTTTGAGATCAACTTTGTAACGTAACTTCAATCGCGACACTACCTCTTACCCCACAATTTGATCAGCCTGTTAACCCGATTCACCCCAGACTGCCAAGCCCGTCACTGTGCAATCGTTCGCGGTTCAACTGCAGCCACTGCAAACAGATGATGGTGGCTGCGTTATCGCAGCGCCCATTCGCCAGCGCGGCAAATGCCGCCGCTTCCTCGAACACATGAAAGCGAATATCCTCCCCATCTCCCGGCAGGCCGTAGATACCGCCTTTGCCAGCCAGACTGGTTACACCGCAAAATAACGTCATATGCTCGTTACTGCCGCCGGGACTAACGAAATATTCACAGATCGAATACAAGCTCACCGCATCTATTCCCGCTTCTTCCCGCAGCTCCCGTCGGGCTACCTGTTCCGGTCGTTCGCCGCTGTCGACAATACCTGCGACAACTTCCAG
>JBFJKD010000025.1:0-14459 GCA_041635095.1 Porticoccaceae bacterium | reverse complement strand
CGCGGGCATGGACGATGTGTTTGCTCACGGCATGCTCGATATGGCCTACGTCGGCCAATTGTTAACTGGGTGGGTGCCGCAGTCGGCTTTGCGTTCCTTCGAAGTGAAATTTGGATCCATTGCGCATTTGGGTAACGCTATTACCTGTCGCGGACGGGTTGTCGAAAAACTGGCAGTGAACGGCGAACAGTGTGTGCGTTTGAAGCTGTCCGCCACAGACCAGCACAATGACGTTAAGCTAACCGGTGAAGCATTGATTGCCTTACCCTGAATCCGGCTGGGCGCGAAGTTCCACTGTCGTCTGAAGAGCGCCAAAGAAGAGCGCCTAAAAGGATAAAGCCGTTTACCAGGGACGTTTACCAGGGAAAAGTGGAGCCGTTTAACCTGATGTTGAGGCTCTGCTGTGTAGCGCAACGGGCCACTTTAGTTATTAATTTGTTCCTTTGAGGCGTCATATTCCTCCATTCGCGAGATATATCGCCTGAGGTATTGCCGTTAACTTGCTGAAATACCTATACTCCGGCTAAATTTGTGACACAGTACTCAGTTTCAAGATCGCTAATTGCTGTTCAAGGATCGGTTGGAAGTGAACCATGGAAAGAAACATTAAACAGTTGGTAGAGCAAGGGCTTATCACGCTGGTTTTGTTAGTGGCCGGGGTGATAATGTACTTTGTGGTGGGCTCGGTGGTGGACCACTGGCGCTGGTATGCACTGCTACTGGCACTGTGGCTAACGGGAATACTCATTCACCAGATATCCTTTCACAGAAAGAGTCTGGCTGTAAATCAACAACGGCAGGCGTTGCTACACACGGTTACCAATGCCGCTCCGGTGATGATCTGGACGGTGGATGCTCGGGAAGTAGTTGTCGATATATTTGGACGCGCCCTGGAAAACGCTGCGTTTAAGCGCGAGGATGCTGTTGGGCGAAACATCGTATTTTTCGACCAGGAAGAAAATGATTTTTACGGACATTTGCGCCGCGCCCTGAATGGCGATCGATTTGTCGCTTTTGGCAATGTGGGCGGGCGCTTCTATCGGCATCATTTTTTCCCGTCTGGTGAGCGAAAGCTGAATTCACAGGGATTCCAGTGTGTCTCTGTCGACCTAACCAGGGAAGCCGAATTGGACGCGCAGTTAAAGCTGTCGGAACAAGTTTTTAACAACACAACTGACGCGATTATGGTGATGGATCACGGGCGCCGTGTGGTCAAGCTGAATAAGGCGTTCACCACCATTACAGGCTTTGAAGAACGCGAACTTCTCGGTAAAAGGAATGGGCCTTCCTGGTTTAACGCACAGAAACTGGGCTTTTATAAAAGCATATATAATGCGTTGAATACTGCTGGTGCGTGGCGCGGTGAAATTTCTGCAAAACGTAAATCGGGGGAGCCGTTTACCGGACATCTAACGTTGAGTCTGATCCGTGACGAGACAAAGGAAGTTAGTCATTATGTTGCGTTTTTTTCTGATACCAGCGATTTGAAACGCAGCCAGGATGAATTGCGCTATCTGGCGAATCACGACAACCTCACCAACTTACCTAATCGCAGGTTGTTTTTGGATCGCCTCGAACATGCCATCAAAGTCTCCGCGCGTACCAACAGCAAATTGGCGATATTTTTTATCGACCTGGATAATTTCAAGCTAGTTAATGATTCTCACGGTCACGCCTTTGGCGACGAGGTACTTAAAGAAGTCGGTGTGCGCCTGAAAGCGGCAATGCGGGGCAGCGATACGGTGGCGCGACTGGCTGGCGATGAATTTACGGTAATTGCGGAGAGGGTGCGCGACACCATTGAAGTGACGGCGGTTGCCAGGAAATTATTGCAGTGCTTTGAGCGGCCCTTCGAGGCGCTTGGTCAAACGTTGCATGTGTCTGCCAGCGTTGGCATTGGTATTTTTCCGGATGATGGAGAAAATCTCGTTAGTTTAATGAAAAATGCAGATCAGGCGATGTATAAGGCAAAGGCGGAAGGGCGCAACGGCTTTTATTATCTTTCCGGTGAAGGCGTTGGTAATTTACCGGGGGGGCTCTTTTTTCCATCCGAACTGCGACTAGCCCTGAAGCGGGAACAAATCGAGATGGCGTATCAACCAATAATCGATTTAAAATCTGGCAGAGTTATCGGTTGCGAAGCATTGTTGCGCTGGAACCACCATTGTCGCGGCAAGGTCTCGCCCGCTGATTTTATGCCGCTTGCCGAGGAAGCCGGTATTACCGAGGCCATTGGCCAATGGACGCTGGATGAAGCCTGTGGGCAAATTAACGAATGGCGACACCTTGGGATCGACATGGATTTCGTGTCGGTTAACATTGCTTCATCGCAGATTACCGATCCCCACTTTCTGGAAATGGTGGCTGAGGCAATTTCAAAAAATGATCTCGATCCGACATCCTTGATGCTCGAGGTTTCGGAAAATGTGGCATTGCGGCATCTCGAACGGACGACCACATTTCTACAACAGGCGCGCAAGTTGGGAATGCGCTGCGCCATCGATGATTTTGGATCAAGCGGTAATAATTATAGCTATATTCGCGACCTGCCAATTGATACCCTCAAGATCAGCCGTAAGGCGTCTTTAACCATTGCCAACGGTCCGGAGCAAACCAGATTGTTGAAAGCGTTAATAGGCATTGGCGAGGTTCTGGGAATCAACGTTGTCGCAGTTGGCGTCGAGCGCTCGCAACAGGAGGAAGTACTACGGGAGTTGGGGTGCGGTGCTGCCCAGGGGTTCCTTTATGCCAAACCCATGAGCGCAGAGTCGATTACTGATGTACTGCCTGATATGGATGTCAGGGTGATAAAAAACGCGAGCTAGCTTTTCCTCTTAGTTACCTGATAGTTGACTGATAGTCCCGTGCGCCGACGGCGGCCTTCTGCGTTGCCATTATTCCGGAAAACTCCTTCTGCCCATCAGATGTGGCATAACATGTGTCGCGTCAATAAAACCAGTTGGTCACAAACTTGCCTGGGGAGGGCGGATATAACTGCCTACAATCACTGCGATTATGCTCACTCATGGATTCTATTCTGGCGCAAATTAAAGGTGTTTGACAGATGACTGATTACAATCCGCCACTCAGCGATATGAACTTTCTGTTAAATGAAGTGCTGGAGCTGGGGCGCATCGCGGAGTTGGCGTCTTTCGAGGATGTTTCTCCAGATCTTATCGGTGCGATTCTCAATGAAGCTGGGCGGTTTTTTGCCGAGGTGATTGCGCCCTCTAATCGCATCGCTGATATGCAGGGGACAAGGGTTGAAAATGGGCGCGTGTTGACGGCTCCTGCGATGGATGGGCTTTATCAAGCTTATGTGCAAGCTGGGTGGCCGAGTTTGATTGGCGATCCCCAGTTCGGGGGGCAGGGCCTGCCCCATCTGGTCGGTATTGCTGTGGAAGAAATGTTACAAAGCGCCAATCTGAGCTTTTCCCTGCTGCCCATGTTAACCATGGGTGTTACCACCGCGCTGATGCAATTCGGCAGTGACGCTCAGCAGACCTATTATCTGCCCCGTTTGATCAGCGGGGAGTGGGCGGGGGCGATGAACTTAACGGAATCTCAGGCGGGTAGTGACCTGGCCGCCGTTAAAACCCGCGCTGTTCCCCAGGATGGCCATTATCTGATTACGGGCCAGAAAATTTTTATCAGTTGGGGCGATCACGAGTTTACTGACAATATTATCCACCTTGTACTGGCGCGCACACCGGCTGCTCCAGCTGGAGTTAAAGGTATCTCCCTGTTTATTGTCCCCAAAAATCTGTGCGACGCCAACGGCAAAATTGAGAGGCGCAATGATGTCTATCCGGTGAGCGTGGAACACAAGCTGGGCATCCACGGCAGCCCTACATGCGTAGTGAACTACGGCGAAAATGGTGGCGCGGTCGGCTTTCTGGTAGGGCAGGAGAACGAGGGTTTGAGTTACATGTTTGCAATGATGAACCACGCCCGCTTATCCGTCGGCCTGCAGGGTGTATCTATTGGCCAACTGGCCTATCAAAAAGCCCGCAGTTTCGCCATGGAGCGGGTGCAGGGTAATAGTGATAAAACGGATGGCGTTCGAGGGATTATTCAGCATCCTGATGTACGACGCATGCTACTACTGATGAAATCGCAAACCGAGGCCGGACGCGTCTTGACCTACGCGGCGCTGTCTCACTGGGATTTATCCACTCATGGTGCGGATCAGGAGATGCGCGAATTTCACCGGCGCAGGGTGGATATCCTGACTCCCATCGTTAAAGGCTGGTGCACTGAAACGGCCAACGAGGTGACCTCGCTCGGCGTGCAAGTCCACGGCGGTATGGGCTACATTGAAGAAACGGGGGCAGCTCAGTACTTGCGCGATGCGCGCATTATGGCAATTTACGAAGGCACCAATGGTATTCAGGCGCTGGATCTCATTGGAAGAAAATTACTGCGTGATCAGGGTGTCGCGGTGCGGGAACTGTTCAATGATATGGACGAAATTGTCGTACAGTGCGGAGAGGCCGGGTTGGAAGACATTGCTCAGCCAACGGCGGCGGCGCTGGCACGCTGCCGAGATGCCGTAGAGTTTATAGTGCGCGGCGCGGCTGCAGACAGTCACTTTAGCGGTGCTGTGGCGTTTGACTTTATGCAATTGATGGGCACCACAATCAGCGGCTGTCTAATGGCAAAGAGTGCCACGTTGGCCCACAGCCATCTACGTGAAAATGCGGACGATCAGGGTTTCTGGTTGGCGAAAATGAATACGGTACGCTTTTTTATGCAACAGATTATGCCGCGCACGGAAACGCATTTACGCATTATACAAAGTGGTCAGGCCGAGACGATGGCTTTGAACGACGAGCAATTTTGATGGGCACCGTGATACCGATTTCGATTGGTTAATCCAGGCCAAATTCAGCGAGTATCTGGTTGCCCCACTGGGTTATTCTTGCGCTGCTGAGATGTCCCTGATTCTCTTCGTCTAGTGCCAATCCGACGAAGTGACGCTGGTCCGCCGTCAACGCTTTGGATGCTTCAAAGCTATAGTCGTCCACCGGCCAGCGGCCCACCGTATGTGCACCCAGTTGGGTGATTTTTGCCCACAGGTAACCGAGCGCGTCCTGAAACCATAGCGGATAACCCACCTGATCGCCGAGGCCATACAGCGCCACTGTTTTGCCGTGCCAGTTGACTTCCTGCAATCGTGGCCATAGATTTTCCCAGTCCTCCTGAAGCTCACCGTAGTCCCAGGTAGGGATGCCAAGGATAATATGCGAATAATGGGAAATCGTACTGATCGGTTCCAGGCCTATATCGAAGATGTCTACCCGCGTCGGGTCCAACGTTTGCTGGATATGCTCGGCGGCGATTTCCGTAAAGCAGGTGGAAGAACCGTAGAATAATCCGATTGGCGCGCGCGGCCTGGACATTACAGCAGTGCGCTCCACTGCACAGCCCAGGCAACGCCAGCTGCGGAGGGTACTGGCGGGTGCAGGTAATCGAGCAAGCCGGTTTGGCCTCCCACTAGCAGATAAATATGGGGCATAGATTGTGGCTCTTGCTGTTATTGCTGCCTGGTACCTGGGTTGTTGCCTGGGGAAAGCGCTGCAATGGTGGCCGCAGCTTTATTGAACAGGCATTATATACTGTCCCGAAAACCCAGTTGGCGCCAACTCTCGTAGACCAGTATCGCGGCGGAATTGGACAGATTCAGGCTGCGATTGTCGGCCTGCATGGGAATACGCAGACGTCGCTCGGGAGGCAGGCGAGCCAGGAACGTCTCGGGTAATCCAGCGATTTCGGAGCCAAACACCAGGGCGTCGTTGCACTGGAAATGCACATCGGTATAACGGGTTGTGCCGCGGGTGGTAATGGCAAACAGTCGGTTTACCTTGACCCGCTCCACGAACGAATCCCAGTCGGGATACAGGTTAACCAACTGGCGTTCCCGGTAGTCGAGTCCGGCCCGCTTGAGGCGCTTGTCGTCGAGAGAGAAACCTAACGGTTCGATAAGATGTAGAAAAAATCCCGTGTTGGCGCACAGGCGGATAATATTGCCTGTATTGGGCGGTATCTGCGGCTCAAACAGTACAACGTGCAACATCGCGCCGGGTCTCCTGGCCGGAACTGTCCGGGTGGTAGGTTCTCGAAAGCGGGAATACTACCCGTTTACGCCGAATCAGTCGTAACTTTTCAGGTAATCTCTGTTCCCACACCCATTCTCCGGTTTTTTCAGTGGGACAGTGTGTGTAAAATCCCGTTTTGCGCCGCACCCGCGCAGGCGGGTGGCAAGGTGCCAATGGCATTACTAATAATGGAACCTGAATGCAGCTCAAATCCATCAAACTGGCCGGTTTCAAGTCGTTCGTAGATCCGACGGCCGTCAAATTTCCCAGTAATCTATGTGCAGTGGTTGGCCCCAACGGGTGCGGGAAATCAAACATTATCGATGCGGTGCGCTGGGTGATGGGAGAGAGCTCGGCCAAACATCTGCGTGGCGAGTCCATGGCGGACGTCATTTTCAATGGTTCGGGCGGGCGAAAACCGGTTGGCCAGGCATCCATAGAGCTGATCTTCGATAACACCAAAGGCACCTTGGGCGGGGAATACGCGGCCTACGCTGAGCTTTCCATCCGTCGCAAAATTACTCGCGACGGGCAATCTAATTACTACCTCAATGGCAATAAATGCCGTCGTCGGGATATCACCGATATTTTTCTGGGCACCGGCCTTGGACCGCGTAGTTACGCCATAATCGAACAAGGCATGATATCGAGCCTGGTTGAGTCAAAACCGGACGAGTTGCGGGTCTATATCGAGGAGGCGGCAGGGATATCCAAATACAAAGAGCGGCGTCGGGATACGGAAAGTCGTATTCGTCGTACTCAGGAAAATCTCGAGCGTCTTACCGACATCCGGGAGGAAATCGGTCGCCAGCTGCAACGTCTCGAACGCCAGGCCCAGGCGGCGGAAAAATATGCGGATTACAAACGGGAGGAGCGGCGCTGTCGGGCCGAACTGCTGGCGTTGCGCTGGCGTGAGCTCGATGAGCAAGTGGCCGTGCAACGGCAGGAGATCGCGCAACAGTCCCTGCGCATCGAAGCGCTGGTAACGGAGCGTAGTGCTGCCGATACGGAAATCGAGAAGCAGCGCGGCCAATATACTGAGCTGCGCGACCGATTCAACGAAGTACAGGGTCGCTACTATGCGGTGGGCGCCGAGGTGGCGCGTATTGAACAATCGATACAACACACTCAGGATCGGGCTCGCGAATTGCGGGATGAATTGCAGCAAATAGAGCGAAACTGCACGGAATCCGACCAGCATTTGCACAACGATCGGCACAAAACAGTTGGTTGGGATGCGGAGCTCCAGGAATTGCAGCCGCAACTGGAAGCGGCCCGTCAGGCAGAACAGGTGGCGATCGCCGATTTGAATGCGGCGGAAGAAGCGATGCAGGGTTGGCAGGCCAGATGGGATGAGTTTAATGCCGCCGCCGCCGCCCCGCGCCAGCAGGCGGAAGTACAGCAGGCGCGGATTAAACATCTTGAAGACAATCTGCAACGGCTCACCGGGCGCATCAGTCAAATTATTGCAGAGCGCGAGCAGCTAGCTGGTACGGATACGCAGGGAGCGATTACCACATTGAGCGACGATCTAGCCGCCGCAGAACTTGAGCAGGCCAGGTTACAGCAGGATCTTGTGACTGTCGTGGACGCGGTTGATAGCAGTCGCAAACAGGGGGTTGCCGTAGCGGCTCAGTTGAATGAAGCGCGGACACGATTGCAGACGTTGTTGGGCCGTGAAGCGTCGTTGCGGGCGTTGCAGGAAGCCGCTCTGCAAGACGGCGGGGAAGAGGCGCAGTGGTTGGCCGCGCAAGGCTTGCAACGGGAGGCGCGGTTAGTGGATGGCATCAAGGTCGCGGTCGGCTGGGAAGTCGCCGTCGAAACGGTACTGGGGAACTATTTACAGGGCGTTTGCGTTGAAAATCTTGATCGCTATTTTGATCAATTGTCCGAGTTTACCGGTGGAGAACTACTACTGGTTGCGCAAGCTGGCTCGGTGCAAGTCGCGGGCGGTAACGCGGCCACGCTGCTCAGTACCCGCGTGGAGGGTCTGGGGCAAGCATTTTTGAACGGGGTGTACGGGGTAGAAACGTTGGCGGAAGCACTGGTCTTGCTTCCGCAACTGCACTCTGGCGAGTCCGTGGTAACCCGGGATGGCGTATGGTTTGGGCAGCATTGGCTGCGGGTAGTGCGGGACAAGGATGCGGCGGCAGGGGTGTTGCTTCGTAAGCGGGAAATTGAAGAACTCGAGTTGCAGCTGGGAGCAGTGCGCCAGGACGTTGAACATCTGGGCGATCAACAGACTCAGGTGGAGCAGAACTTATTGCGGCAGGAGCAACAACGTGAGCTGGGTACAGTTGCCCTCAATGAATGTCAGCGCAATCACGCCGAACTGCGCTCGCAGCTGGGCGCTGCACAAGTTCAGGTGGAACAGTCGCGAGTCCGTCGGCAACGGCTGGAACACGATTTGCGAGACGCTGAACAGCAAGCCTCGGTGGAGCAGCTACAGTTGGGCGAAGCGCGCCAGTTAGTGGAGCAGGCCATTGAGGCAATGGCACGGGATAACCAGAGTCGCGAAGAATTGCTACAGGCACGCAATGTGTGCCGCACTACACTGGATGAAACGCGCCAACGGGCCCGACACCATCGCGACCGAGTTCACGAGCTGGCGATTCGGGAAAAATCCCTGAGCACTCAGTTGGCGTCTATTCGCGAAGGCATCGCGCGGCTGGAAATACAGGTGTCTCGCCTGGCGGAGCGGCGTACTTTACTATTAGCCAGTGTGCAGGAAGGCGAAAGTCCGATCACCGAGTTGCGCCACACACTGGCGCAGCAACTTACACAGCGATTAAGCGTCGAGCAGGAGCTCGGTACGGTGCGTCAATCCGTGGAGGACCTGGAACATAGGATGCGCACTGTGGAGCAAAAAAGGGTCGCGTTGGAGCAATCGATTCAGGAGCAGCGCGCGTTGCTGGAAAAACTACGCATTACGGCGCAGGAAATAACTACCCGATGCGCGACCATTGTCGAACAAATCGGCGAGCAGGATTATGAGCTTGAGGTATTATTGACCGAACTTCCCGAACAAGCGGAGCATCAACAATGGGAAATCCAATTGCAACAGATCGGCGCGCGCATTCAACGACTGGGGGCCATAAACCTGGCGGCGATTGATGAATTCAAGGTCGAATCGGAACGGAAAAACTATCTCGATGCTCAAAATGCCGAACTGGTGGACGCGTTGACCACGCTGGAAAATGCCATTCGTAAGATTGATCGTGAAACACGCACCCGCTTTAAAGAAACGTTTGATCGGGTAAATAACTCATTGCAGGAACTCTTCCCGAAGTTGTTTGGTGGTGGTCACGCTTATCTCGATCTTACCGGGGATGATTTGCTTGATACTGGCGTCACCCTGATGGCGCAACCACCGGGCAAGAAAAACACTACAATTCATCTACTGTCCGGCGGCGAGAAGGCCCTGACGGCAATAGCGTTGGTGTTTGCGATTTTTAAACTTAACCCGGCGCCGTTCTGTATGCTCGATGAGGTCGATGCGCCGCTGGACGACGCTAATGTGGGTCGTTATGCGAAGCTGGTGAAAGAGATGTCGGAATCGGTACAGTTTATTTATATTACCCACAACAAGATAGCGATGGAGATGGCACAGCACCTGATGGGCGTGACGATGCATGAACCGGGTGTTTCGCGTATGGTTTCCGTCGATGTCGACCAGGCGGTAGAGTTGGCGCAGGCATAGCCAATGACGCACAAAGCGGAATGCGAAGTTGCCAGCGCGATTGAGTTAGTGCGATTGAGTTAGTGCGATTGAGTTGGTATTAGTTAGAATTAAAATTAGAATATTGATTTGAGGAGATTATGGAACTAGGCGCGCGCGAAATTTTGATCGCTCTGGGCGTGTTGCTATTGCTTGCTATTCTGCTCGATGGTGTGCGTCGTGTGCGCAAATCAAAATACGAAAAGTTGCACATGCCGCGTCGTAAGCAGCCGATTTTTGATGACGACGAACCGGACGAGTTCGGCAGCGAGTTACCCAGCGGTGGCGCCAGGGTAGTCGGATACCGCAATCACGACAGTGCGGAGCAAGTCAGCGAGTCCATGCGCGAGGCGTTGACGCGCAACAAAAAAGTCACAGCCCCGTTTCGGCAACCCGAGCAGGCCCAGTTGGGCCTGGATAACGATGTTCCGGTGCTGATGAAACCAGTTGAAGAACTGCCGACCCCAGTAGCAGGGAAAACGGAGGCGCCACGCAAAGCTAAAAAACCTGTTGGCCAAAAAGCTAAACCAGACAAGGCGGATGAACAAACCGATGTGATCACGTTACACGTGATGGCAAAAAAGGGTCAGACATTTAAAGGCGGCGAGTTGCTGGATATTTTGCTTGAACAGGGTTTGCGTTTTGGTGCGATGAAGATATTTCATCGCTACGCAGGTGAGGAAGGATCCGGGCAGGTATTGTTTAGCGTGGCCAATGCGCTTAACCCAGGAACATTTGATCTCGATGCCATGGAGGAGTTTGTGACGCCGGGCGTGACTTTCTTGATGATTTTACAGGACAGCGAAGATCCACAGTATACGTTTGACATGATGTTGGCAGCTGCCGAGACGGTGGGCGACCGCTGTGATGGGGAAATAAAGGATGAAAATCGCAGCGTTTTGACCAAACAGACGGTTGAACATTACCGGCAGCGTATTGCAGATTTTAGCCGACGGCAGCTGTCCGGAAGTCATTGAGCCAATGGGCGATGCGACTGATGCCAGCGGTACACAATTAGCTGACGAAGTGGCGCGCCTGCGCGAGCAACTCACACGGTACAACCACAATTATTACGTTCTCGACGATCCGCTAATCAGCGATGCAGAGTACGACCGTCTGTTACGACGGTTGCAACAACTGGAAACAGATTGTCCCGAAATAAGAACGCTTGATTCTCCCACCCAACGAGTCGGTGCGCCGCCGCTCTCCGCGTTTGCACAGGTTCAGCACACGGTTGCGATGCTATCCCTGGATAATGTTTTTGATGCTGAGGAGTTAGCCGATTTCGATCGTCGTGTGCGTCGCAAGCTGCAGACTAGCGAACAGCTGGTGTACGCCTGCGAACCAAAACTGGATGGCGTGGCGGTCAGCCTCATTTACCAGGATGGTGTGCTGGTATGTGGGGCAACCCGGGGTGATGGCGCGACCGGCGAGGACATTACCGCCAATGTGCGAACCGTGCCATCAATACCACTAAGGCTCACAGGCAGGAATGTACCCAAACTTTTAACCGTGCGTGGCGAAGTGTATATGCCACTGCGAGGATTTGAAAAGCTAAACCAGCAGGCTCGGGAACAAGAACAGAAAATTTTCGTGAATCCACGTAATGCCGCAGCTGGCAGCCTGCGTCAATTAGATTCTCGTGTGACGGCCCAACGACCGCTGGCGATGTGCGCCTATGGCGTCGGTGAGGTACAGGGGTGGCACTTACCGCCGACTCATATAGAAATATTACACACGCTACTAAGCTGGGGTTTTGCGTTAAGCGAACTGGTTGAAACCGCTACCGGCATTGTTCAGTGCGAGCACTATTACGACAGGGTTATTGCGCGTCGCGGGCAACTCGACTACGACATAGATGGGATTGTTTACAAGGTCAACGCGCTGGCGCTACAGGAAAAACTGGGTTTTGTCGCGCGCGCGCCACGTTGGGCCATTGCCCGCAAGTTTCCTGCTCAGGAAGCCACCACGCGTCTTCTGGATGTGGAGTTCCAGGTGGGTCGCACTGGTGCAATAACGCCGGTCGCGCGCCTGGAACCCGTGTTCGTAGGCGGTGTCACGGTGAGTAACGCGACGTTGCATAACAGTGACGAGATCCAACGCCTCGGCGTTCGAATCGGCAATTTGGTTATCGTGCGACGGGCCGGGGACGTTATTCCACAGATTGTCAGAGTTGCACAACCATATGGCGACGCAAACAAAGATGCTCGCACGATTGAGTTTCCCAACCGCTGCCCGGTGTGTGGCTCAGACGTTGAGCGTGCCGAGAATGAGGTGGTAATGCGTTGCGCGGGAGGACTCTATTGCCCGGCCCAACGTAAAGAGGCTATAAAACATTTTGCGTCGCGTCGAGCCATGGATATTGATGGTCTCGGCGACAAGCTTGTGGAGCAGTTGGTAGACGAGGGGTTGGTCAACGACCCTGCGGATCTGTACACGCTAACCGTGGAACAACTGGCGGGATTGGAGCGCATGGCGGAAAAGTCTGCGCTCAATCTACTCACAGCATTGGCCACCAGCCGGGCGACTACGTTTCCCCGTTTTCTATACGCGCTGGGGATCCGCGAAGTGGGGGAGGTCACTGCGGCTGGCCTGGCGAAGCATTTCGGAACGCTCGAAAAACTTGGCGCTGCGCGGATCGAGGATTTTGTGCAAGTTAGTGGCGTAAAAGGTGTAGGCACCGCGACAGCCGTCGCCCTGCAGGATTATCTGCGCGAACAGGGGCGCCTTGCAGATCTTGATGGAGAACGTCTTGCCACTTGGTTGGCGGCGACGCGAATTCGTGGAATAACCGAGAAAATAGCCAGGGCTTTGGCCACTGAGTTTTGTACTTTGGAGACGTTACGGGCAGCGCAGGTCGAGGATATTATCTATACCCATAAAAGTCGTATCGATGGCGTCGGCCCCATTGTGGCGCAACATGTGGTGACGTTTTTTCAGCAGAGCCACAATCTGGAGGTCGTTGAGAAACTGTGTTCCGTAGCTGGAATTCACTGGCCCGATAGTGCACCCGTAGAAGCGGTTTCGCGACCCCTTGCCGGGCAAACCTGGGTATTAACCGGATCGTTGCAAACATTGAGCAGAGAACAGGCAAAGCAACGCTTACAATCTCTGGGTGCGCGGGTCGCGAGTGCCGTTTCAAGCAGAACTCACGCGCTGGTCGCAGGGGCTGATCCGGGTTCTAAACTCGCCAAAGCAACTGCTTTGAATATTGATATTTATGACGAACAAAAACTGATTCGCCTGCTCGACACGTACACAGACCGGTAAAGTCAGTCCCGGTGGGTTGATCCCTGTGTTAAACCCAAATTTCGAGAAGTACAGTAAGTAAGTTACAGGAAACAAGGTTATTTTTATGCGACAGGAATCTATTGTCTACGGGTGTATCAAGGATACCGCCTACGAGCGCGATGTCGATGGACGCGTAACCGTAAACCGTCGGGCAATGGACGCCTTGCCAAGCGCCGATAGTTGGCCGATGCTGAGTCGCGAGATGTTTTCTCTGACCGTTGCCGTCGGCGGCGATATCGATGTCTACACTGAAGTAGTGCATTTTGGTGCCTCGTACCAGGGTATAGAATACGAATGGGAGCTGTGGCTTGAGCAGTTTGAAGCGCTGTTGGCCAGCATGTACTGGGTTTCAGCCACCGTTCATCTGGAAACGGAACTCTCTGGAGTCCATTCCTTTAACTGGGTTAGCGACGACGAGTATCATCGCCCCGGTAGCTCTAATATCCGCATGCGTTGTGAATGGGTTCGCGATCCCTGACCAGCAGCTTTCCGGAAAGCCAAATGGATACGTTGCGTTACTCGGCCTCCAAATCCCTTGTCTTATCAAGGATGGTGCTATGCACAGTGCTCCCGGACGCATGACTTTTCTGCTTTCCTTGTTGGCAACTGGCGCCTTTTTTGTGGTCGCCGTGAAAATTTGGTCTGTGCCCATTAGTTTCCTTGGACAGTTGCTAATGTTGTGCATTGCCTTGTTTTGTATCGTCATTGCGTGTGCGTGGTTACTGGTCAAACTACTGGGGTTTTTGCGGATGAGGGCTCGCATTAAACAAATTGCCAATGATCAACCCAACTGAGTCGCGACTAACACCGTTTCGTTACTACCTCGGCGGTATTGGCAGTGGTGCGGTGGCAATGGGCTTGCAGGTAGTTCTGTTTCCTTGGCTGGTGGTAGGTGTTTTACAGGAATCGCCGGACCGGGTTGGCATCGCGCAAATGGCGATCATGTTGCCCAATCTGTTTCTTATCCTGATCGGTGGCGTTGTGTCGGACAATCGCCACCTGGGAACGTATCTGTTTCGCGTCTATTTGCTCTACGCAATACCGTTTGTTTTTATGTTGATAGCTGTTACCGGAGGTATGCTTAATTACAGCACCTTGCTCACGTTCGGTTTGCTATACGGGGCTATTACCGCATTTGTACAGCCAGCACGGGAAAGCTTGTTGCCTCAGGTGTCTCAGCACTCCCTGCAGCAGGGCGTGGCGCGGGCTACATTCGTGCAATTTCTGGCCCAGGGAATCGGCGTCTCCCTGGCGGGAATGCTGGACTATATCGGTTTACCGCAGTTATTAATTATACAACTCGTGCTGTTTGCCGTAGCCGGTTACCTGATCCGCGCGAGCCAGCCCCATGG
>JBFJKD010000024.1:0-14459 GCA_041635095.1 Porticoccaceae bacterium | reverse complement strand
TATCCGTGGCCCACCCGCATGTTCGAGCCCGCCTTAGAGCTGCGTTTCCTGTCGGCCCTGTCGGGGGCTGTTCCTGTTTACGGTGGGTCAGGATTATGCGTTTCGCGTGGCGCGAGCGCGCTCAGTAGAGCGCCAGCGATTGCCTGTGGTGCCACCGCAGCCCAGCACGACGCACATTCCGGCCTGATGGCGCGGGACACCATGGAAGAATACTTGCACTCACAGGCGGCAAAGCGCGATGCCGACGGCGAGGATTGTGCAGTGGTTATGGTGGTGATTGAAAATTTATCGGATCACAACGAAAATCTCGGTCGCGAATTTGGCGACGAAACATTGCGCGATCTGGCGGATGTGTTGCAACGGGTTTTGCGCAGCGGTGATGGCATAACCCGATGGGAAGGTGACCGATTTATGGTTCTGCTTGAGGGCCAGAACAAGCACGCCGGTCATCGCGTGCAGCAACGGTTGCGCAAATTTTTATCGTCTCTGTATCTGGAACATGGCGGTAAGCGGGTGGTGGTGACCTTGGATGCGCGCATGACAAGCCTGGCCAGTTGTGGCGGTGTCGCCAACTTGATAGCGATATTGAGCGGCAGCGAACCGAATGTGGTGACCGACAGGCTTCACGCGCGCAACGGGATCAGCCTTCACTAGCCAGAAGGCGGCATTCGTTGTGTCGAAAGCAGTTGTCCGTGTGATCGTTGACCATACCCATCGCCTGCATGTGCGCATAGCATATGGTGCTGCCAAAAAAACGAAAGCCACGGGATTTCATATCTTTACTGATGGCATCCGAGAGCGATGTGGTGGCGGGTACTTTGGAGGAGGTAGTCCAGTTATTCTGGATGGGCTGGTCGTCCACGAACGCCCATAGATAATTTGTAAACGAACCAAACTCCCGCTGTACCTCCAGGAAATAACGGGCATTGCTAATGGCGGCTTCAATTTTCAGGCGGTTGCGCACGATACCCGCATCGTTGAGCAGGCGCGAGACACTGCGCTGGTTAAAGCGCGCGACACTGGGCGCGTCAAAATTCGCAAATGCGCGACGATAGTTATCCCGCTTCCGCAAAATAGTGATCCACGCGAGACCGGCCTGCGCGCTTTCCAGAATTAGAAATTCAAATAGTTTGCCGTCATCGCGACAGGGGACGCCCCACTCCTGATCATGATAAGCCTGATACAAAGGGTCCGAGCCGGACCAGGCGCAGCGTTGTTTCTCTGGCATTTGCGTTTTCCCATTTTCTGCCTTAGCGTAGCTCCCTGCCAATAATAATGGAAGTAGCTGGATGCGTACGCACTACCCCGCAATTCGACCGTACAAGACGCACCGCTTTGAAGTCGGCGAGCCGCACGTCTTGCACGTGGAGGAGTGCGGTAATCCAGACGGTGTGCCGGTGCTGTTTGTGCACGGTGGGCCGGGTGGCGGCTGTACGGAACAGGACCGCTGTTTTTTCGACCCGGAGATCTACCGTATTATCTTGTTTGATCAGCGTGGCTGTGGCCGGTCCACGCCCCATGCCAGCCTGGCGGACAACGATACCCATCAGTTGATCGCCGATATGGAGGCGCTGCGGCGCTATCTCGCAATAGATCACTGGGTGTTGTTTGGCGGTTCCTGGGGCTCTTCGCTCAGTCTGATTTATGCCCAAACCTGGCGAGAACGGGTGCTGGGGTTAATTCTGCGAGGCATCTTTCTGTGTCGCGATCAGGATATTCACTGGTTTTATCAACATGGTGCCAATCGCATATTTCCCGATTACTGGCGCGATTTCGTCGCACCCATTGCCGCAGCAGAGCGCGGCGATATGGTCGGCGCGTACTACCGTTTGCTGACCGGTGATAATGAAATTCAGCGTATGGCTGTCGCCAAAGCCTGGTCTCTCTGGGAGGGGCGCTGCGCCACACTAGATCCGGCCCCGGCAGTGGTGAACCGCTTTGGCAGCCCTCATACGGCGCTGGCCCTGGCGCGCATTGAGGCCCATTATTTTGTAAATAAAATATTCCTGGAGCCGAATAGTATTCTGGAGCGTGCCGACCGCTTGCGCACTATTCCCGGACTTATTATTCATGGCCGCTACGATGTTGTTTGTCCGGTGGATCAGGCCTTCGCCCTGCATGCTGCGTGGCCGGAGGCGGAGCTGGAAATTATTCGCGACGCGGGTCATGCTTCCAGCGAAGCCGGTACCGTCGACGCACTGGTGCGGGCTGCGGACAAGATGGCGCGCCTGGTTGGCGTGCAGAGCAACTAGTGCTGGGACTAATTCAAAGAGTCACGCGCGCGTCCGTGGCAGTTGCTGGGTCCGTGGTTGGCGAGATCGGACCTGGCCTGCTGCTATTTCTCGGGGTACAGCGCGGAGATGGCTCGACCGAAAGCGAAAAACTGGCGCGAAAAATAGTTAACTACCGAGTTTTTTCCGATCCTCAGGGGCGTATGAACAAAAGTGTCAGGGATGTGGCCGGAAGTATTCTGGTGGTGCCGCAATTTACCCTGGCCGCCGACACCGGTACAGGTTTGCGCCCCAGCTTTACCAGCGCCGCACCGCTGGATATGGCGCAATCACTGTATGTTCGCTTTGTGGCGGAGCTCGAGAAACTGCATGGGTCCGTTGCCACCGGAGTGTTCGCTGCGGATATGCAGGTGTCCCTGTGTAATGATGGCCCGGTGACGTTTTTGCTGCGCGTGCCACCCACTGCCTAGGGCATGTTAAATCGCGAAAGTCGTTTTCAGTTTTTTTGGAACCAGTACATTTTTCAGGCGCGCGTAGTCGGGCACACCGTTTTTGTAGGGCGGATAATCTTCCCCCTGAATGAGTGGTTCTAGGTAAGTGCGCGCCCGCGCGGTAATGCCAAAACCGTTGCGGGTAATGAAATTACGGGGCATCTTCTTTTCCACGTTAGCGACCTGTTGTAGCGGCGCTTCCCCGAGATACCAGCGATATTTTTTGCCCGCGCCCCGTTCGATGGTGACCATCACGGCATTCTTGCCCGCCAGCGCATACTCGACGGCCGCACGTCCCACCGCATAGGCCTGCTCCACATCGGTAGCCGAGGCGATGTGGCGGGCGGCCCGTTGCAGGTAATCCGCCAGCGCGTAGTGGTATTTGTAGCCGAATTCGGCTTTGATGAGCGCCGCCAGAGTGGGTGCGACTCCGCCTAATTGTTGGTGTCCAAATGCGTCAGTTGTGCCCGTCGCTGCCAGGAACGTGCCGTCGGCGTATTGCGCCCCCTCGGAAGCGACGATGACACAGTAACCCGCGCGTTTTACGGTGCGCTGCACTTCGGCAAGAAACTTGTTCCGATCAAAAGCAATTTCGGGAAACAGAATAATATGCGGTGGCTCGCCCGCGCGCTGCGCCGCGAGACCGCCAGCCGCGGCGATCCAGCCGGCGTGCCGACCCATCACTTCGAGAATAAATACCCTGGTGGATGTGGCACACATGGAGGCAACATCAAGACTCGCCTCGCGGGTGGAGACTGCCACGTACTTTGCCACCGAGCCAAATCCGGGGCAGGTATCGGTTAACGGCAGGTCGTTGTCCACGGTTTTCGGAATGTGGATCGCTTGAATAGGGTAGCCCATGGTGTGCGACAGCTGTGAAATTTTCAGACAGGTGTCGGCCGAGTCGCCGCCGCCGTTGTAAAAAAAATAGCCGATATTGTGGGCGCGAAATACCTCGATAAGTCGTTCGAATTCCGCGCGGTTGTGTGCCACATCCTGAAGTTTATGGCGGCAGGAACCAAAAGCCCCGGACGGCGTGTGGCGCAGCGCGGCGATGGTTTTTACCGATTCCCTGGACGTGTCGATCAATTCCTCGCGCAGTGCGCCAATAATGCCATTGCGGCCAGCAAAAACTTTGCCAATTTTATTGCGGTTGGCGCGCGCGGTTTCGATGACGCCGCAGGCGCTGGCGTTAATGACCGCGGTCACACCACCGGATTGTGCGTAAAACGCGTTCTTTTTTGCCATGCTTTCCCCGCGCGACGCAGCGTAATTCGGACGAGGCATAATACTGGAATCGGGGCGTTAATGCATGGCGGATCCCCCCTGGAATGGCGGTCCCTGGGTATTGGTGTGATAATCCGGCCACAGCATTACCGGTCGATCATGGCATGCACATTCATATATTGGGTATTTGCGGCACCTTTATGGGTAGCCTTGCGCAACTCGCCGTCGCCGCAGGCTATCGTGTCACCGGTAGCGATGCCAACGTCTATCCGCCCATGAGTGCCCAGTTGGCTCAGGCTGGTATTGAAATTACCGAGGGCTACGATGCGGCGCAACTACAACCGGCACCCGATCTGGTGGTGGTGGGCAACGCCCTGTCCAGGGGCAATCCCTGTGTGGAATACCTGCTCAACGCCGGTTTACCCTATATCTCGGGACCACAGTGGCTGGGGGAGCATTTTTTGCCAGGCAAACACGTCCTGGCAGTTGCTGGAACCCACGGCAAAACCACCACGGCGAGCATGTTGGCATGGATTCTGGAATATGCCGGGCGCTCGCCGGGTTTTTTGATCGGTGGTGTTCCGCAGAATTTTGGTGTGTCGGCGCGGCTGGGTACAACGCCATTGTTTGTGGTGGAGGCCGACGAATACGACACCGCATTTTTCGACAAACGTTCCAAATTTGTGCACTACCATCCGCGCACACTGGTGCTGAATAATCTGGAATTTGACCACGCGGATATTTTTCCGGACCTGGCCGCCATCGAGACGCAGTTTCACCACCTGCTGCGCACTGTTCCCGCGCAGGGTGTGGTGGTGGTGCCGCAGGACGATGCCAATTTGGCTGCGGTGTTGCAGCGCGGCTGCTGGACGCCTGTGGAAACCACGGGATGCAATGGACAGTGGCGCGCCAGTCTACTGGCCAAAGACGGCAGTGCGTTTGAGATTTTATGCGACGATAGTGTGGTGGGCAGGGTCGACTGGGAACAGACTGGCGACCACAGTGTGGCCAATGGGTTGATGGCGGTGGCCGCGGCCCGCCACGCGGGGGTCCCTGCGCAGCAGGCCTGCGCGGGGTTGAGTCACTTCCGAGGGGTCAAGCGACGTATGGAATGTCTCGGCAGTTTTGCGGGTATTCACCTGTATGATGATTTTGCCCATCATCCAACGGCGATTGCTACAACATTGCGGGGCTTGCGCAGGAAAGTCGGCACAGAAAAAATTATTGCTGTTATCGAGCCGCGCTCCAATACCATGAAAATGGGTATACATCGCGCTGAATTGACAACAGCTACACGGGATGCAAACCTCGCATTGTGGTATCAGCCGCCCGGTATGGACTGGTCGTTACGGGAGGTAGTCGATAGTGCCGATGTGCCCAGTAAAGTAGTGAGCGATATGGAACAGCTGGTCGAAGAGACCTTGCGCGAAGCCGGGGGAAACGCACATATTGTGATTATGAGCAACGGTGGGTTCGGTGGTTTTCAGGCTCGGTTACTGGCACGGTTAGGGCAACATCATGGTGGCGTACAAAACGCAGGTGGCGCGGAGCAATGCGATGGCCAGTAACCGCGAGCTGTGGGTTTTGCTGGCAATGATTGGCGCGACCACGCTATGGTCCTGGATCGCCCCCTTCGACCGCCTAACCTGGTGGATGGAGACATTGCCAGTGCTGATGGCACTGCCCGTTGTGTGGCTGAGCCGCGAACGGTTTCCGTTGACCCGTCTGATCTACTATCTGATTTTCCTGCACGCCATACTGTTGCTGGTGGGTGGACATTACACCTATGCCCGCGTGCCCGTCGGCTTCTGGGTGCAGGAACTGTTTGATCTGAGCCGCAATCACTACGACCGCCTGGGACACTTTACGCAGGGTTTTGTACCAGCCCTGGTGGCGCGGGAAGTATTGTTGGGCAATCGGGTATTGGCGCGTGGCCCCTGGCTATTCTTTTTGGTGACCTGCTTCGCGCTGGCGCTAAGCGCCTTCTACGAATTGATCGAGTGGTGGGCGGCGGTGTTCGGCGGCGACGGCAGCATTGAATTTCTCGGCGTGCAGGGCGATATCTGGGATGCCCAGTGGGATATGTTATGGGCTTTGCTGGGGGCGCTAAGCGCGCAGCTAACACTGGCGCGGTGGCACGACCGACAGTTGGCCGAGGTCGCAGCCCATCGCGCTCGGGGAGCTGGTTGATTTGGCGCGGGTATTATTGGTGGGATGCGGCGACATTGGCAGCGGTTTGGCGACGGTGCTGGTGGCGCAGGGACATCAGGTCAGCGCGGTAAAACGCACCGCGCCACAACGGGCACTGCCCGGGGTGAGCTACCTGATCTGCGATATCACGCAACCCGATCAGGTGCAGCGCATTCCGTGCGAGGTAGATCAGGTGTTTGTAATTCTGGCGCCAGGCGAGCGCACGGAAAATCATTATCAGGCTTTGTTTATAGTCGGTTTAAGCAATCTGCTGCACCATTTTGCAAATTCCCCTGAGGCGCGCTCAACGCTACAGGGCGCTACACCCCACTGGCCCCACTGGATATTTGTGTCGTCCACCAGCGTCTATGGTCAGCACGGGGGTGAGTGGGTTGACGAGAAGTCGCCGACGCTACCACAGGGATTTAACGGCCGTTGTCTATTGCAGGCGGAAAAACTGCTGCACGAGCATGATGCCAGCGCGACCGTGGTCAGGTTTTCCGGCATCTACGGACCAGATCGTAGCGGATTGGTGCAATCCGTGTTGCAGGGTAAACCGGTGCAGTACCTGCCCAGTTATTACACTAATCGTATTCACGCCGAGGATTGCGTCCACCTTTTGGCGCACCTGTTGGCGCAACGCCTGGCGGGCGCTGTTTTGGAAGCGTGTTATGTGGCGAGCGACAATACCCCCGCGTCCCTGCGCGAAGTGGTGACCTGGCTTGCGCAACAACTGGGTTGCGCGGTGCCGCCGGCAACTGCGGCAACGGCGCACTCGCGTGGGCAAAATAAACGCTGTTGTAATAAGCAGATTATCGGGCTGGGATACCAGTTTCGGCACAGCGATTATCGGAGTGGTTATCGCGACATTATTAATGCATATTCTGGGTGAGTGGATGTGAGCCACACGGACGCAGAGAAAATTTTAGTCGGCATCAGCAGTTGTCTGCTGGGTGCGCCGGTGCGTTATAACGGTGGCCATAAACGCAATGACTATATCGAAAAAACTCTGGGCCAGTTTTTTGAGTTCGTGCCATTTTGTCCGGAGGTGGATATCGGCATGGGCGTACCCCGCCCCGCCATTCGTTTGCTTGCGGTGGATGGCGGTGTACGCGCCGTTGGGGTAAAGGATGACTCGGTGGACGTCACGGCAAGGCTTGATCGTTGTGCGCGGGAGCAAAAATCCTGGCACGGCAATCTGTGCGGCTACATTCTTAAAAAAGACTCTCCCAGTTGCGGCATGGAGCGGGTCAAAACCTACACCAACGGCCATCCCAGCAAAAATGGGGTGGGCTTGTACGCGGCACGTCTGATGGCCAACTTCCCGCTCCTGCCGGTGGAGGAAGAAGGCCGTCTGGGCGATCCGGTTTTGCGGGAAAATTTTCTGCAGCGTGTGTATGTGTTCCACCGCTGGCGACAGTTGCTGGCCCAGGGCGTGAGCCATAGCGCGTTGACGACATTTCACGCTCGGCACAAGTTGCTGTTTATGAGTCATCACCAAAACGCAACGCGAGCGCTGGGTAAAATACTTGCCAGTGGCGCGCAACGCGATGCAGATCAGTTGGCCGAGCAATATATCGGCGCAGCGATGACCTTGCTGAAAACAAAGGCCAGTCGTCGTAACCATGTGAATGTCCTGCAACACATTCAGGGTTATCTTAAACGCGAACTGGAACCGGACGATAAACGCGAGTTGGTGGAAATTATCGAGCAGTATCGCCTCGGCGCGGTGCCATTAATTGCGCCCATCACCTTGTTGCGTCATCATTTTCGCAAAAATCCTGATCAATATATTGCGCATTCCTGTTACATGCAGCCGTGGCCCGAGGCGCTGCGCCGACACGATGGTATCTGAAAAATACTTTCCCGCCCTTGATTGAGGCGCAATTGCCAACCGCACGTGATCCCTGCCTCTCGCCACGGGGGGTGAAATGTTCTAACCTGTTTAGCAGTCAATTGCGTCGGCGGGCATAATGATTACAAGCGTGCTGTGGGTTAAAGGGGAAGCGGAACTCCGCCGTGGCGGAATCGAGCAAATTGCCACGTGGCAGCAACTGCCCGAAGCGCAATTATGGTTGCATATGTGGGGTGAAGACCCAGAGTTCGAACGCGCGCAACTGGAGCGCTTTGCTTTCCATCCCCTGGCCATCAAGGACGGATTGAAAAATCGCGAGCCGCCAAAATATCGCGTGTACGATGATTACACGTTTGTCTTACTCCGCGGTCTCGATGCAGAGAGTTTGTCTCTCGACGTTGGCACCATACAGCTGGCATTTTTTTGTGCAGAGCGTTGTCTGGTGACGCGCAGCAGCGGGGATTCCCCAAGCATCAATCACTGGTTGCACTCGCCCGAACTAACGGAGCATCTCGCCCATGGCAGTATGGCGGTGTGCCTGCGGGTGGCCAGCACGGTTGCGCAGCGTTACCTTAATTTGCTGCTGGATTTCGAACCGCGTCTCGGTGATCTTGAGGATAATTTGCTACTGGCCCCGAGCGACGACGCCATGACGCAGTTGATCGAATATCGCACCAGCCTGCGTAAACTGTGGCGCATATTCAGTTACCAGGAGAAACTCTTCCAGCATCTATGTGACGATATTCCCGAGGATACAGCGGCCGATGCGTGGATTCGCGCGCGATTAACCGAGGTTTACGATAAGTTTGAACGTTTGCACAGCCTGAGTCAGTTGTATTATTCCCTGGCGGGGGATTTGATCGAGGGTTATTTGTCCCTGTCCTCCCATGCGTTGAACAAAAAGCTGGGGGTGTTGACGGTGATGACGGCGATTTTTGTGCCGCTTAGTTTTCTGGCCGGGGTATATGGAATGAATTTTGACGTGATGCCGGAATTACATTATCGGTGGGGCTATTTCGTATTGCTGTCGGTCATGCTAAGTGTGGCAGTGGGCTTGATTATCATTTTTCGACGTAAAAAATGGCTGTAATGCGATGGCTGTAATACGGGTGCTGGGAAAATATTTCTCCCCCAGGCGCTATTCGAGGAAACATTGATGGATAAATTCAAGGCGGTACTGGAGTTTCGTCTAATCGATGTGGCGGGTTATCAACTCACAGTGGTTGAGCTTGGATCGTCACTGGCCATCCTGCTGATCGCCATAGTACTGTCGCGCAACCTCAGTAATTATATGACGCGCATCCTTACTGCGCGCAGCCGCATTTCGCCTATGCAGCTATATACCTTCAACCGTATTTTGGGTTATGCGATTCTTGCGATCGGCGTATTGGTGTCTCTTGGCATGCTGGGCCTAAGTACGGACAAGCTGATGCTGGTGGTTGGGGCGCTGGGCGTTGGTATCGGATTTGGCCTGCAAAATATTGTCAACAATTTTGTATCCGGTATCATTATTTTGTTTGAAAAATCTCTGCGCGTCGGCGATTTCGTGGAGCTTGAATCGGGATTACTGGGGGAGGTGAAAGAGATCAATATTCGTAGCACCCTGATTCGAACACTGGATAATGCCGATATTCTGGTGCCAAATTCCGAGTTTATCAATAATCGGGTGAACAACTGGACGCTGTCCGATGACGAACGGCGTTTTTTGATACCGTTTGGTGTGGCCTATGGTAGCGATCCACAGAAAGTCCAGGATGTGGTGCTCGATGAAATTAAAAAAATGCCTTTCACGTTGACTGGGGAGCGTCGCGAACCTTCCGTTTTGATGACGGAGTTTGGCGACAGCAGTCTCGATTTTGATCTGGTGGTATGGCTCAAAGGCGATAATGTAAAGCGACCGGGTTTGATCAGATCCAGTTATCTTTTAGCCATACACAAAGCACTAATAGACAACGCCATTGAGATTCCTTTTCCGCAGCGGGATTTGCATATCCGCTCGGGACTAACGAGCGTTGCAAAGTAAATATTCAGCGGTGAATAGCAGATAATAAACGTGTAGCGTGCGCGGCGCGGTAAGCGAGATGTGGCTCAGCGCGGGGGCATTGCTACCCGCTAACCAGCCCGTAGGCGCTACCGGCCTGCAATAACGCGATGTGATCCGCGTCGACGATGGCGACAATCTGACAGCCCATTTTATATTGCGCCCGGGTCTCCTGATTACTGTTCCAGATCAACTGTTGCCAGGCGATGCGCAGGGTCGCGTTGATGTTCATCTGGCCCTGTTGAGGATTGCGAAAGCTGATGGAAACACGTTTTGTGCTGCCCGGAATAAATGCTCTGTCGGTGAGCAACATGAGCCCCGACGTGGACAGGTCTTCGATATAGCCAAGGACTGTGCCGCACTCAAGGTCTTTGACCTGAGCGAGAGCGACCAGGTGTCGACGTTGGTTTTTTCGATGGTTGTTCACGATACTTACCCCTGTGACGCCACCTGTTGAATTCTGTTGTTCCAGTATATTGGCCAGCGCCAATCGGCACGTCGCGAGAATTACGGTTTGCGTTCGGCAAGGCTCTCTGCCGCGTCGGCCGTACTCCGTTTAATCCGTGGCGGTGGGTTTTCCCACAACCGACCGGTGGCCAGGCACTGCCATCCCCACTTGATCCAGTTTAGCAGTGCGAACACCAGCCACAGGGACCAGGCCAGCATTGTCACTCGGTAGGCCCACAGGGGTACGCTCAATACCTGGCCCTGTGGCAGGGTGTTGGCGCTGCGATCCTGATACCACTGGTACAGGTAATTGCTCGATCCGTTGCCGGTAATTTGCATATCCGGCGCGGATAACAGGCTTTGAGGAATGGTAGAAAACAAACTTAGTAGCGCCACGATAGATAGCGCGATCAGGCCTATCTGAACGAGATTAGCCACTCCCGCTGAACGGCGACGGCGCGCCTCCATGGCAAAGAACCATAACACCACCGGTATGCTGCCCACCATATTCACGGTGCTCATGCCGATGGTCAACAACAGCCATTGCCAGGTTTTAACCGGTATCGATAACCCCAGGCGCCTGGTGCTGATACCAAGCGCCACGGCCACCGCAATAATGACTGCCAGCACGCCCCAGTACAGCATGGCCGGGCCAATGTCCGGGCCGCTGATAAACAGCGGCCAGCGCGAGTGCGGCAATTCCATTTTCACATCGATGTTATTGGCCGGTGTGGCGAGTATCAGGGCCGGGGTGACCGTGGCGGTGGTGACACCTACGTCTAGCGCCCACTGAATATCCACGGTCTGTAGACCGGGGCGCAGTGGGATAGTTACTGTGTTGTCGTCCATCGCGCGGGTTTGCTCGTCGCCATCTATTGTCAGGCGTTGCAGTTTGCCCGACAGTGGCAGGCTGACGGCATAGTCGCCGCCCAGACTGGAACGAATTGCCAGGCTAACCTGTAGTGCCGCGCTACGCGCGCCAGGCCGATAGTCCAGCGCCGCGCCTTCCACGGTGGTGGTTGGTCCCGCAATGGGCTCTGGTTTGATGGCGGACAGGGTGAGCCCTTCTCCCGGCCAGGGACGCCAGGTTGGCAGCGCAGCCTGGGAAGGGTCTGCGGCTTTTACCGGGGGCAGGCCCTCACTGACAATATGCCAGCGCGGCGAGCTGTTGACGCGCCATTGTTCCACCCAGGCAGGGTTGTTGGCGGCGGTCAGGGTCAGCTGCTCGGTGATGGGCAACATAGAGCGCCATTGAAAACCTGTCTGGCGGCCATCCAGTGCCACCAGCACCTCGCGGTTTTCTACGGTTAGTCCCGAACTCACTACGGACTCGCCCGGCAGTAGTCCAATGCGCAGATTGAGTGGGCCCGTGCCCGGTGCGACACGGGTCACTGTGGTTAGCACCTGCCAGTCCAGGTCGAATATGAATTCCCGCTCGACCCGCGCAAACGGCGCAATGGGGTTGGGTACCAGGGTTTCGGCCGCCTGTTTTCGCTCCCGTTTGTGCAGTTGTAACGAGCGCCCCGGTACGGCCCCATTCACCAGGCCTTCAACGCGCCAGTCCGGGGCGACCACGGAGACATTATGTGCAGTCAATGCAAAGGGCAGTGTTATCTGCTCGCCGGTTACGTTGCCGCTTAACACCAGATCGTGACTACCCGCGTCGAGGGCTACCCACAGCCTGTCCCCGTCCCGCGCCAGGGGCGCGGGCTGGCCGTCGACCAGTAGAGTTTGCGGTTGCCAGCTTTTATCCCCCGGCAGGGGTAGCGCGACCGATGCGCCAGCATTGGCGCGAACCCGCAGTAGCAAGCGGTTATCGTCGAGCTGTAAATGCACGGCCTGAATAGAAGCACACTGGGGCGCGCAGGTTGGCGCACGCGTAAGTTCAGCACGCAATTCATCGAGCAGCGTTTTGGGTGGGAACGATGTGGCATCGGTAACCGGCGTATAACCGCCGAGGGTAAGGGCGAGCAATGCGGGCAGCAGGTAGGCCCCCATCGTTATGCCGGCGCGGCCGGTATTTTTTGCGACAGAGTCCCTGGCCCCTGAACGCGCCGCTTCCAGCACCGCGCGCGCCAGACCGAACAGCAGCAGTCCGCTAAGCGCGAGCTGAATAAATTTGAGCAGTCTCGTCAGCCACGGCGGGCTCAGGTACAGCCTCAGCGGTTCGTCGGCGCTCACCGGACCACTCCAGTCCAGGTGAATCTGGCGCCACTGCCAGGTGGGCTCTCCGGGTCCGGTTTGCACGTTGTCGGTGGGCCGATAGCGTTCGCGCCGGGGTTTCTCAGCCGCGCCTTTTCTGACTTCAACACTATCCAGCGTCGCCAGAGTTCTTTCCTCCAGGGCCTCCGGTGCCTGGGCCTGTACGGCGGGGCGCGCGTAACTATAGGGGGCGGTATTGATGGCGCGCTGCTGTTCCAGCTGTGGGTAGAGTCCCTGGCGCATCTGTTGCACTGCAAATGCCAGGATGATCAGCACCAGTACCGCCAGGGAGGCGTAGCCAAACCACAGCGCCCATTGTCGCGTGCGCCCGTCCGGTAACACGCGGATAAGCGGTAATACCCCAATCACAACTGCCCAGCTCCACAGCGGAGAATGGCTCTCGTGGTAGGTAAGGGCGAGCACGGCGACGCCGAGCAACCCCCACTGCCAACCCAGTAGTCTCGCCAGGGCGCTGACTACCAACAGGCAGATAAACAGGTCCCACAAATCCCAGCTCGATAGCCATGAGGACTGGACGCGATCGGGTCCTGCGGCGTGCCACAGGTGCCAGCCGGGGGGTAGCCGCAATTCCACACCGACCCCTTCAAAATCCTGTTGCCAGCCACTGGCAGAGAGTGCCGCAGCGGGTTCGATACGGCTTATCGCTTCGACGTTAACCTGCGCCTGACGTAGTTCGATGCCGGCGTTTTGTTCTCCCGGGAGGCGGGTGACCACCTGCGGTTCGCCCCCGGAAACGATTCTGCCCAGGGCCAGTTCCGGCCGTGCCCGCAGGCGCCAGTTGTGGGTCGGGGTACCGCTGATCAGATCCCGGGCAGTTGCACCCTCACCGCTGAAATCCAGCCACAGGGTGCGTTGCAGGGACAATCGATTGGCGGCCGGCGTGGCGTCCCCCCGATACTGTTCTTGCAGGGTCAGAGTATCGTCGGGACCCAGCAGGTAGGTGGGAAGATTGCGATACTCTTCCGGTAAATCCAGTTGCGACGGGTCGACCGCGGCGACGCCTTCCACCTGTACGCCGCGCAGGGCTGGGTTGGCGCGAAAACTCCATATTTCCTGTGTCGGCCAGTCCGCATCCAGCTGGCGCATGGCAAATTTGGTGGGCGCTGCGGTGAAGCGCGCAGCGAGGCGTAGACGCCATTTACCGGCGCGGGCCTGGATACGCAGGCGGCCGTCCGGTTCGATACGCGCCGGCAAGGGCGACATAAAATCGATGGGTTGCGCACCCTCCGGCAACAATTGGCCGACGACTATTTCCCGCGGGCTGCCGGATACTGTAAGCCGCAATTCGGTTTCCAGCAGCAGCGGTATATCGTCGCCAAGGAGACGAAAAACTTCGATACTGAGGGTATCATTCTGCACCGCGGTCGCGTCGCTGGTGTCGCGGTCCCGCAGCCACAGGCGTCCCTCCGCATCAAGATTTACGGGCCCCTGCTTGCCATCCACCAGCAACCTGATCAAAGCACTGTCGGTGGCCACGGGCAGATACTGTGGCGGTTGAAGCCAGCGCAACGCCCCCTCAATGGCGTAGCGCCCAGGTGGGGCAAACAGCGCGGGACGGCCCTGGTGTTCCAGCACAGTGGCGGGCGCGTTATTGACGGTCACCTGAAGAGGCCAGTGTTCGTTGTTGCCCGGCAGATAGATCCAGCTTTCGCCATAAAGGGTCCAGCGCTGGGCAAAGCGTGCTCCCTGTTGCGCCATTTCGATAGTCAGTTCATCCGGCCATACGCAACGGCGTTGCTCGGGTTGTTCGCTTG
>JBFJKD010000023.1:0-14496 GCA_041635095.1 Porticoccaceae bacterium | reverse complement strand
GCATCGACAAGGGGCTGATGACACTGGTCGATGAAGCTCGCCATCAACAACTGTTAACGCTATTGCAAAATCACCTCACCGTGTCGCGCAAGGCCAGCGGCGGCTCCGCAGCCAACACCGTGATCGCAGTCAGCAACTTCGGCGGGCGCGCATTTTATTCGTGCAAAGTGGCGGACGACGACAACGGCCATTTTTATCTGGCGGATCTCGCGGCTGCCGGCGTTGGTTACCGGGTTAACGGCAATTTGCCCGCGGGCACCACCGGCAAGTGCCTGGTACTGATAACGCCGGATGCGGAGCGCACCATGAACACGTTTCTCGGTATCAGCGAAACTCTGGCGGAGGACGACCTGGCGCCGCCGTCTATCGCCGATGCGGAATATCTGTATATCGAAGGCTATCTGGTAACATCCGAGACCGGGCGTCGCGCCGCTATCGCGGCACGGGAAATCGCCGAAGCCCACGGCACCAAAACGGCGCTGAGCCTGTCTGATCCAGGAATGGTGGCGCATTTTCGCGCCGGTCTGGAGGACATGCTCGGCAACGGCGTCGATCTGTTGTTTTGCAATCGGGAAGAAGCCTTGGGCTGGAGTAACACGCGTTCGCTGGACATGGCTGTGGAAAAGATGTCCGCTTTCGCGACGCAGTTTGCGATCACCCTGGGGGCCGACGGGGCGCTTATTTACGATGGATCGGAGCTTCACACAATCCCGCCTTACATCGTCACCACGGTGGACTCCAACGGTGCGGGCGATATGTTTGCGGGCGCATTGTTGTACGGCATCACCCACGGATTTGATTTCCCCTCCGCGGGAAAACTGGCGAGTGTCGCCGCCGCGACGGTGGTTAGTCAGTACGGTCCGCGCTTACACCCCGAGCAACATCGCGGCATTCTGGAAACGTTTCGCCACCGGCAAGACTTGGTCGGCACCCCATAACCCGTTACGAAAAAATATTTTCCAGAGGTTGCGGCATTGCGACAACGAAACCCTGCGCGCAATCCACGCCCATCTCCTCCAGCATGGATAACTGGATCTGGTTTTCTACGCACTCCGCAATGGTGGAAATACCCATGATATGGGCCAGATGGTTAATGGTGCTGACCATGGAATAGTCCACGTCGTTAAGTTCCATTTTGCGTACAAAGCTGCCATCAATTTTCAGATAGTCCACCGGCAACTGTTTCAGGTAGCCGAACGATGACAGACCGCTGCCGAAGTCATCCAGCGAAAAGTAACAGCCCTTGGCTTTGAGTCGGCGAATCAGATCCAGTGCGCGATCGAACTGGCGGATGGCGGCGGTCTCGGTGATTTCAAATTGCACGTGGCGGGGATCCACCCCGCTCTCCTCAAACCTCGCGAGCAGATAGTCACAGAACTTTTCGTCGCCGATGGTCGAGCCGGATAAATTCACAGACAGTCGCAACCCCTCACGCTGACCGCGATTAATTTTCTGTAAGGTGTCGAGCACTTTATTGAACACCCAGCGGTCGATATCATCGATCAGGCCGTACTGTTCGGCCGCAGGTACAAACTGCCCCGGAGCGATAATCTGCCCCTTTTTGTCGAGCATCCGCACCAGGACCTCGTAATGCTTGCCATTATCGTTGGTTGCTTTCAACGGTACGATTGGCTGGCAATACAGGCAGAAGCGGTCCTCCTCCAGCGCCTCGGTAATCCGGGGTATCCATTGGGTGATATTTTTGTGTCGCCCTGGCTCTTCTCGGCTGGACGGAAAAACTATACGATTGCGTCCCGACTCACGTGCCCTGGCACAGGACGAAGCGGCCGCCACCAGCACGTCTATTTCGGAACCCGTGTTGCGGCCGATAGCACTCGCACCGATACTGACGCCAATTTTTAGACGCCGCTCCTCCCACGGAAAACTAAACGCCTTAACCTGAAATAAAAGCTGTTCGGCAAAGTCCCGCGCGGCATCCGCGTCGTGATCCCACAGCAAGACTGCAAATTCATCGTTGCCCGTTCTGGCCACGACATCATCCGTCGCCGCTAGTCGGGATAACAGCCGCCCGAACTGACGCAGTAATTCATCCCCCGCAGCCTGACCGCAGGTGTCGTTCACGATCGCGAAATTATAAAGATCGACATACAGTAGATAATGCGTGCGCGCGGCGCTGTGCGCGTCGTTAATCGCTTCCGCGATGTCGCTATCAAGCTGGCGTCTGTTGGCGAGCTGGGTCAGGGGGTCGTGGGAAGCCTGCCAGGTTAAACGGGTCGATACCTGGCGCGCCTCGCTAACCGTTCGAAATACCAGCATACAGCCCGTTAGACTGTTTTTTCCGTCCCGCAACGGAACGGCGGTGACCATCACTTGGACTCCGTCGTCGTCGCCCACCGCAAGGTGAATATCATCGGGGGTGCTGTACACAGCGCCGCGTTGCAGAACCTCCCGGCATGGAGACGGCACTTTCTGACCGCCGCTATCGGTCAAACGCAGCACATCGTCCACGGGTCTGCCGACACCCTGCCCAGGCCTTAATTGCAGCATTTCCATGCCCACGGTATTAATTTGTTCAATCACACCGGTGCGATCGGTCAGAATAATGCCGTCCGCTACATGGCCAAATATCGCGGATAACAATTCCCGCTGGCGCTGTAATGCATCCTGGCCACCAACTGCCCGGGTAGCATCCCGACAGGTCAGCATCAACAAATTGCCCTGCGCAACTACCCGATAGGTAGCTACCACAAATTGCACAGTTAGCCCGTCCGCAGTGACTGCTTCGATCACACCCCCGCGACGCTGACGCTGGCTGGTTGCAATAAACTCCTGGTAATCCTCCCCTTCGTCGATGTCCGCTAAGTCGGGAAATAGAATACGCAGGGGTTTACCGACCAGTTGCTCACGAGCGTATGCAGTCATGCTTGCGGTGCGCGAGTTAACGTCCTGTATCAATCCGTCGCTGTCAATCAACAGAACTGCGAGATCCTCACTTTCCAGATAAACCGGGAAGCGACTGATTGCTATTTCCTGTCGCGCATTGGGGCTCGCCTGATAGTGGCGCCGGGAAACCGTCGGATTAAGGGCCGCCACATAAAATTCCAGCAGGCACCCCGGGCCTTTTTGCGGCAGCGGGATCGATGAAAAGTTAACTTGGCAGAGAGGTTGCTCGCCATCGCCGGGGGTCATGCCGGATTCGACAATATCGAGGCGCTCGGGGTCCACTTCCAGGGACCATTGGGCTTTGCGGTTGTCGTAAATGGCGTTGTCCACGGCAACCAGGAAATCCGTGCTCACCAGATCGGGAAACAGGCCGGCAAAGTTTTTGCCGATGGCGTGGTCCGCACTGATTCCCGACCACGCAGCAACCCAGTTATTCCAGAAAATAACTTCGAGCTGTTTGTTGACAATCACGACGCCTGACGACTGCCGATCGAGAATCGACAGGGCCACATCGGCGGCGTTTTTATCTCCGAATGTGATCGGACTGGCCGAATGTAGACTCAAATTCCTACCTCGATAATTAGGTTGAATCGAGCGTTAATTTATTATCCAAACCCTGAGGCTATCATAGTGACTGGCTTGGCGCAGGGCTAGACCTTGCACGAATGACGACCACATATTTGTTAATTATGTGGGCTGGAACCGCAATTATCCGCGCCAACCACTTGCCAGGATTGATCGGGGCCCCATTGTCCTCAATTCCCAATCCACCACTAACCCCACCAGGGCTCCTGCGACGGCACATCCCGCCGGGAAAGTTTGTTAAACAGCACTTAATTCAGCGGCGAAAACTATAGCACGTGGCCTTGCGATAAAGTTCTCGTGACCCTGATTACCATTTGCGTTTTATCGGTTCCCAGGGGTATGGCTGTATGATAAATGCCGTCCACACCCGAAAAAATTCCGTCAGGAACCAGACAAACCGTGTTATTTTCGACTTTCGTGGGGAATTCAGTGTCGAATTGTCGGTGGAACCTACTGGCAGCATTAAATCAGGAGCACTCAGATTGTCCCGTCGTTCACTGCATAAGCTCCGGCTGACCACATGTATCGCCGTTACTACCTTGGTCGCACTTTTCGCGAACAACGGGTTTGCGGCTCAGAACAACGGGTTTGCGGCTCAGGATGCAGCGGTGGTGGCTCAGCTGACGCCCACCAGTTCACCCGTTGGCGCTGACTACAGGGCAACTAATCGCCTGCTGGAAAATAATGACTTTTTGCAGGTAGAGCAAGCCTACAAACTCAGTGCTCGGGTCGACGGTGGTGACCTGCTGCTCGACTGGGATATTTTCCCCGGGTATTACCTGTATCGCCACCAGTTTGCCGTTGAGCTAATCGATGGCAACGGAGAGGCTGTGCCCCTCGAGGCGCACTACCAGACTGGAATCGAGCGCTACGATGAATACTACGAGCGCACGCTGGAAGTCTTCTACCAAAGCACGCGTATTCGCGTCCCGTTATCCGACGCAGCCACGGACAGCTCACAGCCGCTGACGCTTGCGGTGAAATCCCAGGGCTGCGCGGACGCGGGGTTGTGTTATCCGCCGCGCAAACAGCAACTTTTGGTCGACCCGTCAACGGGTACCGTTCGCGAAACTGCGTTGACCCCGTCGCAGTCGGTAACTGCGACCGCCACAGCCAATGCCGCCGCCCCCCTGTACCTCATCGTCTGTTTTGCGCTTCTGGGCGGGGTAATTTTAAACCTTATGCCCTGTGTTTTTCCGGTGCTGTCCATCAAAGTACTGGGCCTCGCGCAGGCCCATCTCAGCGCCCACGGCAAACACGTGCACGGCCTGGCCTATACCGCGGGAATTATCCTCACCTTCATCATTTTCGCCGCGGCACTTATCACCCTGCGCGGTGCCGGAGAAGCCATTGGCTGGGGATTTCAGCTTCAGTCGCCGGTATTTGTGGGCTTTTTAGCCTACCTGTTTTTTATTATCGCGATGAGTTTTTCGGGGCACTTTACTTTTGGCACGAAGCTTATGAATATCGGGCAGGCCACTACCGAAACCAACAGCCTGCGTTCGTCCTTTATGACCGGCGTGTTGGCAACCGTCGTCGCCAGCCCGTGTACCGCGCCGTTTATGGGCACCGCCCTCGGGGTCGCGCTCACGCAAACAGCGCCTGTGGCGATTATCATTTTTGTGGCTCTGGGATTGGGCATGGCGCTACCTTTTCTCGCCCTGACCTGGCTGCCTGGACTCGCGGAAAAGATGCCCAAACCTGGCCCCTGGATGGAAACGTTCCGCCAATGCCTGGCGTTTCCCCTGTACCTCAGCGTGATCTGGTTATTGTGGGTATTGGCGCGCCAAACCAGTGTCGACCACGCCGTGGTGGTGGTTCTCGGGTTATTGCTGTTAACATTTGCGCTATGGCTACTGGACAAATTGCGGCGTCCGGTGCCCAGAATTCTGGCTGTCGCGACCCTTCTGGCCGCACTCGCGGTACCCGCACTCAAACCCATAGACACTCCACAGGACTGGCAACCGTACAGCGCCGCGCGTCTTGAGACGTTGCTCGCCGCAGGCTCCCCGGTATTCATCAACCTGACTGCGGACTGGTGTATCACCTGTCTGGCGAATGAAAAACTCGCGCTGAACTCCGACGCATTTCGCGATGCCCTCAAGCACAAAGGCATTGTCTATCTGAAAGGGGATTGGACCAATTACGATGGGGAGATTACCGCTCTGCTAAATCAGCATGGCCGTAGTGGCGTACCGCTTTACCTTTTGTACCCTGGAAAGGGACGCGAGGCGCTGATCCTTCCGCAATTATTGACCGGCCAAATTATTTTAAACGCTTTTGACACTATCGAGTAAAAAGGCTGCACAATCACGACTGTTATTCTATTTTTTAGAGACTTTCGTCGCGGATAGCCCCAATCGAGCAAGCTTGTCACAAATAATAGTCCGCGGTCCAATGGTTTCTCCGCGGCGGGCATCGTGTGCCCATTGGAGCAGTCTTTATACCGCTAACTTTCGCGAACTTGCGTTTAACGTCGCTCAACTGACGCAATATTGGACAGCCAGATTATTTTCGTGCAGACTTGCGCCCCAGTGAACCCTAACGCGGCGCGACCGCAGCCCTGGACGCACATATCGGAGTGACTGGACAAATGGCCACCATACTGGTGCTACACGGCCCGAATCTGAACCTGCTGGGCGTGCGCGAGCCCGAAGTGTACGGCGCCGCGTCGCTGGACGCCATCAATCAACGCCTGACCGACCTGTGTCTGGCGCAGGGCCATCATTTGCTGGCCCTGCAAAGCAACGCGGAGTACGAGCTGATAGAGCGGCTACACGATGCGCGGCGCGAAGGCATCAACTTTATTTTGTTCAACCCGGCTGCCTTCACCCATACCAGTATTGCCCTGCGCGATGCGTTACTGGCGGTGGACATTCCGTTTATCGAGGTGCACCTGTCCAACGTACACACCCGCGAAGCGTTTCGCCACACCTCCTACTTTTCCGATATCGCCCAGGGCGTGATCGGCGGCTTCGGGGCGCTCAGCTATGAACTCGCGCTGCAGGCGGCGCTGGCGCGGCTCGGCGAGCAGTAAGTTAATCCATCGACTCCACCAGAACCACCATACAACCCTCTGTGAGAACCAAGCATGGACATACGCAAAGTTAAAAAGCTTATCGAGTTACTGGAAGAATCCGATATCGATGAACTGGAGATTAAAGAAGGCGAAGAATCCGTGCGCATCAGTCGCAACAAAGCGCCAATCTATTCGTACGCCCCCTCGCAACCGATGTTCGCACCCGCATCCGCCGGGCCGGTAAGCATCGACACGGCTGCGGGATCAGCTGGGCGGGACGGGCCTGGCGCGGCCGGAAA
Organism: Porticoccaceae bacterium; assembly: GCA_041635095.1. Classification (GTDB taxonomy): domain Bacteria; phylum Pseudomonadota; class Gammaproteobacteria; order Pseudomonadales; family Porticoccaceae; genus JBFJKD01. The sequence goes on along the minus strand of JBFJKD010000023.1, from coordinate 7,689 downwards.
GGACGCCCCACCGCTGGCAGGGCATGTTGTGAAATCGCCCATGGTTGGCACCTTCTACCGATCACCCGCGCCAGATTCAGCACCCTTTATCGAGGTCGGTCAGAGCGTAGCGGTAGGGGATGTACTATGTATTGTCGAAGCCATGAAAATGATGAACCAGATAGAGGCTGATCGCGCTGGCACCATCGGCGCCATACTGGTTGAAGACGGTGATGCGGTCGAGTACGACCTGCCCATGCTAACCATCATCTGACAGCGGCCACAGGAACTCACTCAATGTTGGAAAAAGTGTTGATCGCCAATCGCGGCGAAATCGCTCTACGCGTGCTGCGCGCCTGCAAGGAAATGGGCATCAAAACGGTTGCGGTGCACTCCAAGGTGGACGCCGATCTCAAACACGTGCGCCTGGCCGACGAATCTGTTTGTATCGGCCCTAACCGCGCTACGGACAGCTATCTGAACATTCCCGCCATTATCAGCGCCATGGAAGTGACCGACGCCGTGGCAGTCCATCCCGGTTACGGGTTCCTGGCGGAAAATGCCGATTTCGCCGAACAGGTGGAACGCAGTGGGTTCGTCTTTATCGGACCAACGCCCGCTGTAATACGCATGATGGGCGATAAAGTGTCGGCCATCGCAGCCATGCGCGCGGCGGGCGTACCCACCGTCCCGGGGTCAAATGGACCGATTACCGAAGATCGGGAACGCTCACTGGAAATCGCACGCAGTATCGGTTACCCCGTGATCGTTAAAGCTGCTGCGGGCGGGGGCGGGCGCGGCATGCGGGCGGTGCACACGGAAGCCCATTTGCTGAACGCCATTGCCATTACCCAGTCGGAAGCCAAGTCAGCGTTTGGTGACGACCGCGTCTACCTGGAAAAATATCTCGAAAACCCCCGCCATATCGAAGTTCAGGTGCTCGCCGACGGGCAGGGTCACGCGATTCACCTGGGAGATCGGGACTGTTCACTGCAACGTCGCCACCAGAAAGTGCTTGAGGAAGCGCCAGCCCCCGGTGTGAGCGACGCAGCGCGCCAGGAGGTGTACGCGGCTTGCATCAAAGCCTGCGTTGATATCGGCTACCGCGGCGCTGGCACTTTTGAATTCCTGTACGAGGACGGACACTTCTACTTTATCGAGATGAACACCCGTGTCCAGGTGGAACACCCGGTTACTGAAATGATCACCGGGGTGGATATCGTCAAGGAACAACTGCTTATCGCCGGCGGGGAAAAGCTGAGTTTTGCCCAGGAAGACATTATTTTTCGCGGCCACGCTATCGAGTGTCGCATCAACGCGGAGGACCCTAAAACCTTCGTCCCCAGCCCCGGCACCGTGACCGCTTACCATGCTCCCGGGGGCAATGGCGTGCGCGTCGATTCCCACCTTTACAGCGGCTACACCGTACCCCCTTATTACGATTCGCTGATTGGCAAGATCATTACCTACGGCAAGGATCGGCCAGCCGCGTTGGCGCGTATGCGCAACGCGCTGGATGAATTGATTATTCAGGGTATTAAAACCAACGCGGAGTTACAGCGCTCCCTGGTCACCGATGCTCAGTTCCTGCGCGGCGGGGTGAATATTCATTATCTGGAGAAAAAGCTGGGCCTGTGATCAGCTAAATGATCCGACCGCGGAGCTAACGCCATGAGCTGGTTGCAACTGCGCCTTACTATTGGGCGCGAAGAGGTCGATGCTTTGCAGGATGCCCTGCTGGAAACTGGCGCTTTGTCAGTCACGCTACAGGATAACGGGGACGACCCAGTGCTGGAACCCGGCGTTGGGGAAACTCCTTTGTGGAATCAGGTGCAAGTTACCGGACTGTTTGCCGCCGATATCGATACCGATAAAACACTGTCGCAACTGGCCACCTGTTACGCAGGAGCTCTTCCGCCTCGTGCGTGGCAAACCCTAGAAGAACAGGTTTGGGAACGCGCCTGGATGGCGGATTACGTGCCCTTACAATGTGGCCGTCGGTTGTGGATATGCCCCAGCTGGTGCCCACCAACGGATCCCGCTGCGGCAAATTTGATTCTCGACCCGGGCCTCGCCTTTGGCTCGGGCACTCACCCTACGACCTTCCTCTGCTTACAGTGGCTGGATAGCCAGCCACTATTGGGCAAATCCGTTATCGATTATGGCTGCGGGTCTGGCATTCTGGGTATCGCCGCCCTGTTGCTGGGTGCCGAGCGGGTGCTCGCAGTAGACAACGATCCGCAGGCACTGCTGGCCACCCGCGACAACGCCGAGCGCAACGGCATTGCGCAGCATCGCATCAGCTGCTGTCTGCCGCAGCATTTGTCAGAAGTGAGTGCACACATTGTGTTGGCCAATATTCTCGCGGCCCCACTTATCGAACTGTCACCCACGCTTACTCGGTGTACCGCAACCACCGGCAGCATCTGTCTTTCGGGAATTTTTGGAACCCAATTCAACGACGTAACCAGCGCTTACAGTCATAATTTTAACTTTGACGAACCGGTTTTTGACGACCAATGGGTGCGCCTGACCGGGATAAAACGGTAACAAACTATGCTGCCAATAAAAGCTGATCAATCAACCACCAGCAAACCAACCAAAGGATATCCGTGTCAGAATGAGTGACCAGGTCACCCGCTGTCCCAACTGCCTGGTAGCGTTCAAGGTTTCCCCGGCGCAACTACAGGCGGCCAACGGCCTGGCCCGCTGCGGCGCCTGCCTGACCATTTTTGATGCGCGCCAACAACTGACGGAACTACCGGAAACACTCGCAAACAAAGAGCCAGTCGCCACGCCCGACACCGCTGCGGAGGATGACTTTTTAATCGACGACAATTTCGACCTAGACAACCTGGACGAAAACGCCGCTCCCTCCCCCGACCGCTCCGCGGCAGATGCGTCGCCGACGCAGAGCAGCCCGGATCGGGAAACCACGCGTGAAGCCGAGGCGCGCCCCGGTACTTTTGCACCTCCTCCGGAAACTCTGCACCTCCCGGTGTGGTTGCAGGACACCCGACAACCAGCAGATACAACTCGGGAAGAATCGCCCGCAACGGACGATTACGACACGCCCGTTAGATCAGATACCTCGCATGGCGACGCGCTTGTATCAAGCTCAGAACCGGACTGGCTCCATCCTTTGCATGCGGATAACACCGACGATGGGGTAGATCATGATCCTTACGCGGATCTGGGCGCCACCGCGAGTGTACAGTTTGACGACGAAGCCGACAGTCGTACGCCAATGAAAGCCAATTCGCGGCTGCCGCCGATCTTACTGAAGACTGGCATTCTGGTGGTTGGCATCGTGGCCCTGCTGGCGCAGTATCTTTATTTCAACATCGATGTGCTGGGTAAACAGGTCACCCAGCGGCCCTGGCTTGAAAAGTTTTGCCGGGTGGCACAATGTGAGCTACCGACCCTGAAGGACAACAGCCTCATTCGCAGTAATAACCTGGTGGTGCGCACTCACCCAAGCGCCACAGGTGCGTTATTGGTCAGCGCTGTACTGGTAAACGACGCGCCATTCCAGCAGCCGTTCCCCATGTTGCAACTGGTATTTCAGGATTTGCAGGGCGCGGTAGTAGCAAAGCGCAGTTTTGCGCCAGGCGAATATGTGCGTGGGGAACTCACTGGAGCGCAACGCATGCCGGTCCGCCAACCGGTTCGACTCGAACTAGAGATACTGGATCCCGGCGCAAGCGCAGTATCATTCGCACTTTATATTCTGTAACCACACAAAATGGTTAGTTAATAGACAACCTGTCTTTCTCCGCTTCCCGAGTGCGGGTATTATGTCGGCCTCCCTCGACAGACAATAGTTCAGCCTGTGGCAACCCATTCCATAAAAATCGGTCCCATTTCGATCCCGGCACCCAGCGTCCTTGCGCCCATGGCAGGGGTCACAGACTTGCCCTTTCGAGCGATTTGCAGGGCATTGGGCGCGGGTCTGACCGCGTCGGAAATGCTGACCGCAAACACCCAGTTGTGGCACACCCACAAGTCTCGCCAACGCCTGCCAGATCTCTCCGAAGCGCAACCGCGCAGCGTGCAGATTGTCGGCTCTGACCCAGCGCAATTGGCGGACGCCGCGCGCCGAGGCGTTGCCCTGGGCGCCCAAATTATCGATATCAATATGGGCTGTCCCGCCAAAAAAGTGTGTAGCCAAGCCGCTGGATCGGCGTTACTAGCGGACGAATCATTGGTAGCGGACATACTGGCTGCGGTGGTGAATGCAGTTGGGGTTCCGGTAACGCTTAAAATTCGTACTGGCACCGATCCGCAGAATCGCAACGGAGTCCGCATTGCCCGTATTGCCGAAGATGCAGGTATTCAGGCGCTGGCCGTTCACGGCCGTACCCGCGCCTGCCGGTTTAATGGTAGCGCCGAATACGACACGATCGCCGCAATAGTTGCCCGTGTGTCCATTCCGGTTTTCGCCAATGGCGACATTAACTGCGTGGAATCCGCGGCGGCTGTGCTGCGCCATACCCGCGCTGCTGGGCTGATGATCGGCCGGGGCGCCCTTGGTAACCCGTGGCTATTCCGGGAAATCAACCACCATCTGCACTACCGGACCAAACGCCCACAACCCGATTTGCAAGACATTGTCGCCGTCCTGCAGACGCACCTGCGCGCCATCCACGATTATTACGGAGAGCACCTCGGCGTGCGTATCGCGCGCAAACACATCGGCTGGTATCTGGTGCGTCTGCCCAGCGGCGAGACACTGCGTCAACAATTTAATACTCTGCTTTGTTGCACGGCACAAAATGATTTTGTTGAATCGCTATCGGAACAAACATTGTTCGAAAAAATAATACGAGAACGACGGGATAAAGCCGCATGAGCACCATGAACACCTTCAGGTTTCACAATGACACTGCTGCCAACGCCGCCGACACCGATAACCTCGGCGAAAGCCAGCACCACTCACTGCAAAAATGCGCGGAAGCCGCTCTAAGCAGATACTTTGCTCACCTGGATGGCGAGGCGGCCACCGACCTTTACCAACTGGTATTGCAGGAGGTCGAAACGCCCCTGCTGGCGGCGGTGATGAAACACACACGCAATAACCAGAGCAAAGCCTCGGCTATGCTCGGCCTTAACCGCGGCACTTTGCGCAAGAAACTGAAACAGTACGACCTGCTGTAAATTTTCGCACCCTGGAAACGACAAACCCATGACAGAACGTATTACCGGCATCCAGCGCGCGTTAATCAGCGTGTCCGACAAAACTGGAATTGTTGACTTTGCGCGCGCCCTGCACAGTATGGGGGTGGAAATTCTCTCCACCGGCGGCACCCATCGCCTGCTTGCGGACAACCAGATACCAGCTATCGAAGTGGCCGCCCACACCGGCTCGCCGGAAATCATGGGCGGCCGCGTAAAGACCCTGCACCCCAAAATTCACGGCGGTATTCTCGGGCGGCGCGGAATCGATGACGAGGTGATGGGCGAACAAGGCATCGCCGCCATCGACATGGTGGTGGTAAACCTGTACCCGTTCGAGGCCACAGTTGCTCATCCGGATTGCGACCTCGCTACGGCTATCGAAAACATTGATATCGGCGGGCCAACCATGGTGCGTGCTGCGGCCAAGAATCACGCGCATGTGGCAATTGTCGTTAACGCCAGTGACTATCACAGTGTTCTGGAAGAAATCCAGCGCAGCGGCGGCCTGTGTTTCGACACGCGCTTTAACCTGGCGGCCAGGGCATTCGAACACACCGCCGCCTACGACGGGGCAATTGCCAATTATCTGGGCATGCGGCTACTGCAAAGCGATCGGGCGGACAACCAGAACGCAATTTTTCCGCGCACGTGGAATACACAATTTATTCGCTCCCAGGTGATGCGCTACGGTGAAAATCCCCACCAGAAGTCTGCTTTTTATCTGGAAAAAAATCCGCCAGAGGCCAGCATCGCCACCGCCCGGCAATTGCAGGGAAAAGAACTGTCCTACAACAATATCGCCGACACCGATGCCGCGCTGGAATGCGTAAAACAATTTGATGACCCCTGCTGTGTGATCGTAAAGCACGCCAATCCCTGTGGCGTCGCCGTGGCTAAAACCATCCGGGAAGCCTACGAACTGGCGTTTGCCACCGACCCGGAATCGGCGTTTGGTGGCATCATTGCGTTTAATCGCGAGCTGGATGCCGCTACCGCACAAGCCATTGTCGAGCGCCAGTTCGTGGAAGTCATTATTGCCCCGGCGGTGTCTGCTGCGGCTGTGGAAATTACCGCCGGCAAGAAAAATGTGCGCCTGCTCAGCTGCGGGCAGTGGCCATCTGCCCGACTCGCAGATTGGGACTACAAGCGCGTCAGCGGCGGATTGCTGGTCCAGGAAAAAGATATCGCCATGGTCGGCGCCGCCGACCTTACTGTCGTCAGTAAGCGCAAGCCTGGCGCACAGGAAATGCGCGACCTGATGTTTGCCTGGCGGGTGGCGAAATTTGTGAAATCCAATGCCATTGTCTACGCCCACGACAACCGCACCATCGGTGTCGGCGCAGGACAGATGAGCCGTATTAACTCGGCGCGCATCGCCGCCATCAAGGCCGAACAGGCCGGGCTGGTGGTCAAGGGGTCGGTGATGGCGTCCGATGCGTTCTTCCCGTTTCGCGATGGCATAGACAACGCTGCCGCCGCAGGAATTATCGCGGTCATTCAGCCGGGTGGATCAGTCCGGGACGAGGAGGTGATTGCGGCGGCCAACGAAAATGATATGGCCATGGTATTTACCGGTATGCGGCATTTTCGGCACTAGTTGCAACTGTTCAACTGGCCTTCAGGCCAGTTGACGCTGCTGGTGGTCGGACACAGTACCATCGGAACTCTCAATCCACGTAAACCGTTTACAGGATGTACCATCGCGCTCCACGGTGTCGAGAAACATCGCAAGGGGGCGAATCCAGATGCCCTGCTCGCCATACAATGCCCGGTAGACCACCTGCTGCTCTTGTGTTTCGCTGTGGGTTCCCACTTCGAGCACCTCGTAGAGGTTACCCTTGAAGTGCCGATAGATTCCTTTTTTTACTGTCATTGCCAACCTTCCATTTTCGACGTTACTGCAACCATGTTAGGCTTAATCTTAACCCGATAATTTGTTTGGCCGATACCGTCTTTGGCGACCACCTACCAAAATTTTTTCGACGCACCCCTGAAGAGCTTGCTGCATGACGAATAGTAATAGTTTATTTGCGCCGTACCACCGGGGCCAGCTGGCGTTGTCCAATCGCATTGTGATGGCGCCAATGACTCGTAATCGCTCACCCGGGAATATTCCCGGACCGGATGTTGCAGCCTACTATCGCCGCCGCGCGCAAGGCGGGGTCGGCCTGATCATCACCGAGGGCACGCACATTAATCATCCATCAGCGAGCGCCTACGTCGACGTGCCTTTTTTCTACGGGGAGCAAGCGCTTGCAGGGTGGCAACAGGTGGTCGACGAGGTGCATGCGGCCGGGGGCAAGATCGCGCCACAATTGTGGCACGTGGGCGCCCTGCGCGGGCTCGGGTTACCCGGCACCGCGCTGGAACCTTACCCGGACGTCCCGGCTTTCACGCCTTCTGGCCTGTTAAAACCCGGCCGACCCAATGGCTACTGCATGAGCCAGAAAGATATCGATGACATCGTCACCGCCTTCGCCGAGGGGGCCGCCGACGCCCAACGTCTTGGCTTCGACGCCATCGAACTGCATG
>JBFJKD010000022.1:0-14701 GCA_041635095.1 Porticoccaceae bacterium | reverse complement strand
TGGTTTGCCGGTGGAAGTGGTATTTGAGCCGCTCAAGGACGGCGCAGTGTTGCCATTTTTCCGGCCGCACAGCGGGTAAGAACAGGTCCGGACAGGCTGCTAATCTCGGTGTGGCACCTTTGTGACTTACGCGGGTTTTTGCGCGGTAACGATCATACTTGCCGAGTCCATAATCACGCCGCGATCAGCAGCGAATTTTTCGAACAACGCCAGCATATCGCGGGCGATCGACGTCCTGGTTGGCTCATCCGGATTGGCCTGTCTGACCGCTCCGCCCGACGGGCTTAGCCGCAGTAAAAATTCCAGCGCCCGTTGCGGATCATCCCCGAGTACAAACGGTTGTCGCAGATTTGCGGTAGTCGTTCCGGTAAAGCCTGCCGCAGAGAGAATAGCGTGCACGCGGTCTTTGTCGCTCAATGAAAATGGGCCGGGTTCCCCGGGCTCGGAGGGTGATGGTAGCGGAATATGTTGCGCGACAACGGACAGTGGACGACGCACCCATTCGTTGTCCTGAGCGGATTGCCAGCAAATAAATGTGAGTCGTCCGCCCGGTTTTAAGGCGCGCCACAAATTAGTGAAAGCCGCGATCGGATCGTCAAAAAACATGACCCCAAAGCGCGAAAAAACCACGTCGTAACGATTCGCCTCAAAGGTGTAAACCTGCGCATCCGCGGCAGTAAACGCTACGTTGTGTACATTCGCAGTCCGAGCATTTGCCGTGGCCCGTTGCAATAATGGGCGCGAAATATCTACGCCGTCCACGGCTCCCCCGGTGCCGACTTGTTGCGCCATGCTAATCGAGGTGCCACCGCAGCCACAGCCCACATCGAGCACCTGATCATCGGTCTGGATTTTCGCGGCGGCAATAGCGCTGTTGCCCAACGGGGATAAACTGGCTTCCAGCCGATCTTCGAAGCTCATCCAGGTGTGACCACCATCTCCGTTCCAGAAGTCGTCCATCGCAGCATTGTTGGCTTCGGTCATATATTCACCTCGGTCGGGGATGAAAAAATGTCCGTTGGGCGCGTCTTCCCTGGCCGCTGGTCATGGGCGCTTACTGGGGTTTAGCTGCAATGACTTTTGCCCGATAGCGGTTTGCGGCGCCGCTGTCATTAAAGGGACCGATGCCGGTGCGAATGGTCACCTGCTGCCCAGCCGCGAGCGTTCGTGGGCCTCTCAACTGGGCGGAGCTGCCCGCCATAAAGGCGTTGAGCATTTCCGTCAACTCCACGGTAATGTCGGCCACCGCCACAGCGCTGTTATTGCGGATCGCTACATACAGATAGCCGTCATTGTTAACAAACACCTGACTGGCAATGTATTTGTGGGGTACGCTGGCCATTTCCAGGGTGGCGAGTTTGCCCTGCGCCTGTTTTCCCATCTCGCCCTTGTCCTGAGCGGCCTGCTGATAGTACTCAATGGCCTGTTGCTTTTGTCCGGAATCGGCGGCTATATCTCCCAGATAGAGACTCGCGATCGGGGTAGGCAGCAGGGTGTAGCTGCGCTCGAGATCGGTGCGCGCACTGGGCTGTTTGTCATTTTCATAGCGCGCGATACCGCGGGCGAGGTGATGGCTAAAATAATCGGGGTTTTTCTGAATGGCCGCGCTGAAGTCGCGATCGGCATTTGTGGTATTTTCCAGCATGCGCCAGGCGTGTCCGCGCAATTCGTAAAATTGACCTTCCCGCGGCTGTAGCTTGATGGCCTTATCGAGGTGGGACAGGGCCGTTTTGGGGTCCTTGCTTTTTAGTGCCTTGAGGGCTTTGTCCTGAGCGTCGTAGGCAGCCTGATCCTTGGTGATACGGGAAATTTTCTGCTGATAGCGATCACGGTTAGTGGCGCCCCCGGGTGGATAGCTCTGCGCTTTCAGTTGGTTGGCGGAAACGCGTTCCTGGGATGGCGGATGGCTGGCGAACAGGCCACTGAAAAAGTCCCGCTGACGACCCTCGGAGAGTTTTACAAAGGTCTGCTGTAATTTGACCGCACCCAGAGGGTCGTAACCAGCACGCACCATATATTCCATGCCGTACGCGTCGGATTCCAGTTCGGCACCACGGCCGTATTGCGCCATCCAGGCGGCAGCACCCATCTGGCCCGCCATGCCGCCGAGTTGTCCAAAACCAGTTTGTTGGGAGGCGATCCCCACCGCAGCTGCGCCCAGGCCGATTAAGGTACCGCGGGACATCTGCGCGGCACTGTGGCGTGCGGCGGCATGCACGATTTCGTGGGCGAGCACAGCGGCCAGTTGGGCTTCGTCGTCGAGGTGCGTCAACAGGCCGCGGTTAATGGCAATTTTACCCCCTGGCAGCGCCCAGGCGTTGGGCACGGAATTGTTGAGGACAACAAATTCGTAGGGCAGCTCTTTGCGGTCGCCAACAGCGGCCAATTTTCGACCGACTTCAGCCACGTAGACCTGAACCTCGGGATCCAGATAATAACGTCCACCCTGGGATTGCTGGGACGGGGCGTAATTCTGGCTGCCAATGGCAACCTCCTGCTCACCAGACACCAGGGAAAATTCCTGTTTGCCCGTCACCGGGTTTACCGCGCAGCCAACGGTGGAGGCCAGTACCGCAGCGATGGTCAGGCAGCGCACAATAATTGACACGGAAAGGGAAGCTCCTTTGGTTCGCAAGCCGGATTTGATCGTTATAATGACACACTACGCCTAAAACGGTTCCACGTGCCGACGGATACCTTCATGTTAGTAGTTATTTCACCTGCGAAAACCCTGGATTACGAGACTCCCCTTGCCACCACAATCCATACGATACCGACGTTTCTCGACGATGCCGAGATACTGATTAATGAACTGCGAGCACTCTCACCTCTACAGGTATCGGAGCTGATGGGTATTAGCCCGCAATTAGGGGATCTTAATTTCGGGCGCTATCTGAACTGGCAACGCCCATTCGATCTCGACAATGCCCGGCAGGCGGTGCTGGCTTTTAAGGGTGATGTGTATCTGGGTCTGCATGTTCAGGCTCTGAATCAGAAAGACTTGCAGTGGGCGCAGAATCATTTGCGTATTCTGTCAGGCCTGTATGGATTGCTACGTCCGCTGGATCTGATGCAACCGTATCGACTGGAAATGGGCACGCGCTTCGCCAACAGCCGCGGCGCCAACCTGTATAAATTCTGGGGGGATAAAATAACCGAGGGGTTAAACGTTGCGTTGCAACGGCACAGACAGCCGCTGTTAGTGAATCTGGCGTCCAACGAATACTTTCGGGCAGTGCGCGCTGATCGGCTGGCGGCAGAGGTTATTACCCCGGTATTCAAGGACTGGAAGGGCGGCAAGTACAAGGTGGTGAGTTTCTACGCCAAAAAAGCCCGCGGCCTGATGAGTGCGTACATCATTAAAAATCGTCTTGAAAAGGTGGACGCGATCAAGAATTTTGCTGGCGACGGCTATGCGTACGACGCAGCGCTGTCGTCAGCACGCGAATGGGTATTTACACGCAAGCTGGCCAGCGTGTAACCCCTGTGGAAAAACCCTTTTCCCAGGCCTGCGAAAATAATAAGACGCCGATTCTGGCAGTTCTGCAGCGAGTGTTTGCGCCCTGTCGGAATATCCTCGAAATTGGCAGCGGTACGGGTCAGCACGCCGTCTGGTTTGCGCCGCGCCTTGCGCACCTGCACTGGCAAACCAGCGATCTGGCGGTAAATCACCCGGGCATCAACGCCTGGATTGACGAGCAACCGGCCAGCAACCTGGCGCGCCCCATCGTGCTAAATGTGGTGAGTGGCACCTGGCCAGTAGCCATGGACGGTGTATTCAGCGCCAACACCTGCCATATCATGCCGTGGTCCAGCGTGGTCAAAATGTTCGACGGTTTCGGCCGACATCTGGCACGGGACGGCACGGTTGCGATTTACGGGCCTTTTAATTATCGCGGCGAGTTTACGTCGGCCAGCAATGCCCAGTTTGACCAGTGGCTAAGGCAACGGGCACCACACCAGGGTATCCGCGATATCGAGACCATGCGGCGTCTCGCGGGGCGAGCGGGTCTGGAATTGCTGGAAGATAACCCCATGCCGGCAAATAATCGGCTGCTGGTGTGGCGCAAATCTGCCGAGTATCAGCCTAGCGCTTGATCGGGGTTATTTTTGCGCCCTCGAGGGTCAGATTAAACATCAGCCCTTCGTTGGAAAAAATAAACCCCACAATGGGTTGTTTCGCGGTTTCAGTATCAATTTTGTCGCCCGCGCCCAGGGTCGCGATGGCGACGCTGCCGTCGACACCCGCCTGCCAGCCCTTACTGTTGCGAAATGTGGCGAGGGCTGAGTCGGTCATAAACAGGATAATCTGCGATTTGCGCTGCGCGCCGACCTGTAACCCAAAGGAACCGGCGGCGATACTGTAATACCCCTGGGTGTAGCCGTTAATCAGCAATGCGCCCTCGCCGTATTCCCCGCCGATCACAAAACCGGCCTTGTAAACCTTGGGAAATACCAGGATGCCTTTGGCGCTGGCAGCAAGCTTGGCGCCAGCCGGCGTGTGCGCGCGAAACTTGACCAGAGCTTCCTGGACGTAAGCGTCAATTTCATTGCTGGCGGACATGGCAGGTGGTACAAACAAAAACAGCAGTACAACAATCAGAGCCTGGGTACGCATCATGCATCCTCCAAGGTTAGTGATAGTAACTATGAGCAGGCAGTCTAACAGAGTTTTTCACGCGCCTACGTCCGCCTTATGATAGGGCAAGGCGGTGCGGGCGTGAGCAATATAGGCGCTAATGTCGGCTTGCTCGCGCAGTAAAAAGCGTGCGATGGCGGTGCGAAATTCCGGGTGGCGAATCCAGTGCAGGGACAGGGTTTCCACCGGTTCGAAGCCACGCAAAATTTTATGTTCTCCCTGGGCACCAGCGTCAAATCTCTGCAAGCCCTGGCGAATCGCATACTCGATGCCCTGGTAGTAACAAAGCTCGAAATGCAGACAATCGTATTCACGGATGCAACCCCAGTAGCGACCGTACAGGGTGTTATCCCCGCTAAAAAACAGCGCGCAGGCTACCGGGCTGTTTGCATCATAGGCCACGGCCATGGCCACCTGAGGTGCGAAGGTGTTGCCAATCTGCGCAAAAAATTCCCGTGTCAGGTAGCCCCCGTTGCCGCTGCGTTTCATGTAGGTGCGCTGATAAAGGGCAAAGAAAAAATCCCATAACTCCGAACTTATGTGTTCCCCGGGCAGCATCTCAATGCGCAATTTCTGGTCCGCCACTCGTTGTCGCTCGCGGCGCACAGTCTTGCGTTTGCGCGCCACAAAGCGCGCGAGGAAGTCGTCGAAACTGGTGTAGTCGCGATTTAACCAGTGATATTGCGCACCACTGCGTTGCAACAGATCAGGGTGGGCAAACGCGGAGGCGGTAGTCCGGTCGGGAAACAACAGGTGCCAGCTACTTGCGTTTGTTTCTTCCGCCAGCGCTGTGCTGCGCTGCGCCAACTCTCTCGCCACGGATTCCAGTGTGAGGGCTCCCGTAAGTCGAACCCTGGGGCCGGTGGCTGGCGAAAACGGCACCGCCGTGACCAGTTTCGGATAATAGTCGAGACCGTTGCGCTGGTAGGCGTCCGCCCAGCTCCAGTCAAAAACATATTCCCCCCAGGAGTGGGTTTTCAAATACAGGGGCATGAAGGCCTCGCCCGCGGCGGCTTGCAGCGTAATGTGGCGGGGCTCCCAGCCGGTGCCGGGCCCGACGCAGCCACTGTCTTCGAGAGCCGCTAAAAAGGCGGGTTCAAGGAACGGGTAATTGTTCACGGCGAGGACAATAGCAGGTGGTTACGCAGATGCAAATCGACACACAAAACGGCTGCCTTTACCGAGCGTACTGTGAATATCAAGGCTTGCTGAGTGGCGCAGTAATACGTGTTTAACGATGGCCAGGCCGAGGCCGGTGCCTCCGGAGCGGGTGGCGCGACTGCTGTCGGCGCGATAGAAGCGTTCCGTCAGACGCGGTAAATGTTTGGCATCGATACCTACACCATTGTCGCGCACCACCACCTGCACCCCAGCCTGGTCTCGACTACCCTCAATGGTAATCAGGCAACCCTGGGGATTATGTTTCACCGCGTTGTAAACCAGGTTGGCAAACGCGCTGTGCAGCTCCTCGGCGTTGCCGCACACCTGCAGGTCCGGCGGACAGGAGAGTTCTATATTGTGTCGACCGCTGCTGAGCGCCTGTGCGTTGGCAATAATCGGCTGCAACAGGTCGGCCAGCGAGAGGGGTGTGCGCGTTGGCATGGTGGATGCGGACTCCAGTCGCGACAGTAGCAACAGGTCTTCCGCGAGCAGGGTCATGCGACTGTTTTGCTCCGCCATCTGCGCCAGCGGCGTTTGCCAGTGCGCGGGAACGTCTGCGGCGCCGCGCAGGGTTTCGATATAACCGGTCAGCACGGTTAGCGGTGTGCGCAGCTCGTGGGAAATATTGGCGACAAATTCCTTGCGCATCTGTTCGAGGTTGCGCAAGCGAGTGATGTCCTGCACTACCAGGGCCAGTTCGTTATCGCCAAAAATATTTGCGGATAAAAGCAGTATGCGCTGGCTGTCGTTGGGGGCGGGTAGTGTCAGGGGAGCATCGAACACGCCAGATTGAATAAAGGCGACAAACTTTGGGTTGCGGATCAAATTGGCGATTGGCAGGTTGCGGTCCTCTGCGTGCAGCCCGAGCAAACGGGTAGCTGCCGGGTTCCACCAATCGAGACAGCGCTCCGCGTCGAGAATTATCAGACCCTCGTCGAGTGCGGTAGTCAGTTGGCGAATACGTTGGGCGAGGGCGCGGAAACTGTGCTGGTGGCGTTCATTGCGTTGTTGCAGGCGATACAGCTGATTGGAGATATCGCCCCACACGCCGGTCGCTTCGGGCGGCAAGCCATGTGCGCCATTGTCTAACCAGAGGTAAAGGCGATGAATTCGGCTCAGGGTCCACAGCATGTACAGACCGCCGCCTACAATCAGCGTAGCGAGTAGATAACCGTTCAACCACCCGGCCAGTACCAGAAATACCGCCAACGCGGTGATACGCTGGAGTTCGGTGTGTAGCCCCTGGTGCAATGTTAGCCCTCGACCAGTTGCTCGGAAAAGCGGTAACCCGCGCCCCGGACAGTTTGAACAAGTTGGTCGTGACCAGCAATGGCGAGGGCCTTGCGCAGGCGCCGGATATGCACATCGACGGTGCGCTCGTCCATGTACACATTGCCGCCCCAGACGTGGTCGAGAATCTGGGCGCGGGAGTAGACCCGGTTCTGGTGGTTAAGAAAAAATCCCAAGAGGCGAAACTCGGTGGGTCCCATAGCCACAGTCTGTTGATCAATCGTTACATGATGGGCGATCGGATCGTAGCAGAGCCCGCGAATCTGGACAGGTTTTTCGGTTTCACCGGTCTCGCGGCGGCGCAGCACCGAGCGCATGCGGGCGATCAGCTCGCGGGGGGAGAAGGGTTTGGTGACATAGTCGTCCGCGCCTGCTTCCAGACCCTGGACAAGGTTATCTTCCTGCGCCTTTGCGGTCAGCATAATTACCGGGGTGTTAGCGGTCAGCTCTTCGCGCCGCAGGCGTCGCAGCAATTCCAGACCGCTGGTGTGAGGCATCATCCAGTCGAGCAACACCAGATCGGGTTTACGGTCGATGATTAAACCGTGGCCATCGCGGGCATTGTCGCTTTGCAATACACTGAAGCCAGCCGCCTCCAGCGCCACCTTCACCATATCCCGAATCGCTGGCTCGTCGTCGATGATTAGAACCGTTGCTTCAGCCATTGCAGCATTCCAGAAGAAGTTGTGGCCATTAAATGACAGTGGTATGACGGAAGTATGACAGACACGAGGCGGTTTGGGGTGCGCTCAGTCGGGCCAATGATAATCGAGCAGAATGGCCGTAAAAATAACCATCCCCACGATATTGTTGTGCAAAAAAGCGCGAAAACAGGCGTCTGGCTCCCGGTGGCGAGCGATGGCGAGTTGATATAGAAAAAGGCTGGCCGCGATCGCCAGTCCGGCAAAATACCAGGTGCCGCGAGCAAAGTTCTGGCCGCTAATCACCAGTGCGAGCAGGGTCAGGCCCTGTAGCAGGGCAATCATGATCAGATCCTGTTCGGCAAACAAAATGGCGGTGGATTTAACGCCAATTTTTAGATCGTCACCGCGATCGACCATGGCGTAAAACGTGTCAAAAGCGATGGTCCACAAGACCACCCCTGTGTACAGCGGCCAGACCACGCGCGGCACTTCGCCAGTTTGCGCGGCGAAGGCCATAGGCACGCTCCAGGCCCAGGCGGCACCCAACACCAGCTGTGGGAGGTGAGTGTAACGCTTGGCGAATGGGTAAATTGCGGCAATGGCCACCGCACCCAGGGAGAGGATTACGGTGAGGCGATTGGTCAGTAACACCAGCGCGAATGCTGCCAGGCAAAGTATCGTAAATAGAGCGAGCGCCTCCCCGGGACGGATCCTCCCGTTGGCCAGCGGGCGTTCGCGGGTGCGCGTCACATGCAAATCGATATGGCGGTCAGCATAGTCGTTAATCACACAGCCCGCAGCACGCATCAGGCCCACCCCAAGAACGAAAATAATGAGAATGGGAATATCCGGTAATCCGCCGGCGGCAAACCACAGCGCCCATAATGTTGGCCACAATAACAGTAGCGTGCCGATGGGTCGGTCCACCCGCATCAGGTGTAAAAAGTCTGCGGTTCTGCGCGATACGCGAAGCATGCCAGGCGCTCAGATTTATTCGAGAGGGCTATTGTAGGGGGTAAAGGTCGGCAAGAAAAATTCGCTGATCAACAAGGGTTTGTGGTCCACATAAAATACTGAACGCCGCCCCCACAGCGCGTCGCGCACCGCACTGAATTCTTTGGGCAGGATCGCACTGGCAGGGAACAGGCGGGTAAGTTCCAGCTCGCCACGTCGCAATCCCGGGTTGCGAAACAGGTAGTCGCCGAGGGGCCGGTTGTCAAACTTGCGCAGCCGCCGCAGTCTCCCAGTAAGGCTGGACAGGGGCAACACGCTGCGGGCAAACACCCAGGGTTGATTGTAGCCGTAGAGAATCACTTCGCGAATTAACGCCAGACGGCCGCAGGGCATGTTCAACAGGCGCATTTCCGAAAACTGCGGTCGCGCAATTCGCTGGTGTAAGACGCGTACACGAAAGCGCCCGTCACTGGCGGCGATCAGCCGCTGAGTCAGTGAGCCCCGATCCAGCAGCCAGTGGCGTAGCCTGGTCGGTGGCGTCTCCGGGCCATGGCAGCGGGCGTTGCGCCATACGGGTTGGCGAGATGGGAGTTGGTGCAATATTGGGGACATCAGTGCAGGTTCTGATCCGAGTTCAACCGGTGGGCGCGCCATTATAGTCGCACCCGTGATGACGACATTAATTTAATCGTGGCGCGGCACCGCGCTTCACCAGGAGTAGGACAGGCTCAAGGATCCATATTGATGATGGTGGGGCTGTTTCTCAAATTCCCGGGTGCGCACCACATAGGCGTAGGACACCTTCCAGTGTCCGGTAAGAAAGCTGACGCCAGCCGAAATATCTGCGACTACGGGCTCCTTATCGACGCTGTGACTGTCGCGAAAGGTATTGCCGTCGAGGAATATGTCGCGCACCACTAGCCGCGTGTCCAGCGCGACAAACCCGTGCAAACCGAAGATCGGAAAATTACCTCGACGTCGACGGGGGTCACCGCGCCCGGGCGCGCTGTTGTCGCCTCCGGGGCGCACGGCCGAGGTCCCGAAATCGTCGGGCAGGTAGCCGATGCGATACTCTCCACCAAAGTTAACATAGGTGGCCACGTTGCCCAGACTGACGCCACCGTGGGCGATAAAATCCTGCTCCATGGTGCTCAGTTTGCCGCTCGCGAATAGCCCCTGGGGGAGCAACATATTCTTAAAAAGCCGCCGTTTGTGCTCGTATACCAGTTGCAGTGCGGGTTCATTCTTAAGCTGGTTGTCCCAGCCCTGGAATTTATCAAAGGCGCGTATTTTGTGGATTAAGTCCTGGGTTTGTTCGCCCTGCGCCTCCGGGCCGACCATGCCGATATTGACCTCGACAGTGTCGAGTTGGCTGTCGCTGCGGGTGAGATAGGCAAAACCCACATACAGATAGCCAGCGTAGGGGCGCTCGTCCTCCAGCAGTTCTTCAGCGTCGATAGTGGACGGGGTGTACATCAATTGTCCTGCGCTGATGACCAGATTGCGGGCCAGGCCCTTGTTGCTGTCGTGAAAAAAATGCAGTTTGTTGTTAACTTCCCGGATCCAGCCAGGCAGACGCGGGTCGGTCTCGTAAGAGCTGATGTCGGGCGATACCCAGGACAGTCGAATGCCATTGGTATAGTTCTGATCGGTCTCGCTAAACAGATCGTTCTCGAAATAAGCGTTCACCGTCCAGGGTTCTTCCCCCGCGTTGACGACGCCGACCACGAGCAGAAGTAACAGTAGGAACGATAACCGGTTCATGGTGCATCCAGGGCAAAAGCGTTAAGTTAAGATGCGGCTTTTGCGGTAAGGGAAAGGAGCTGCGCAGGCGCATTGCATTGCAACAAAAAAATCAACACTATGCCAGTGCCGCGTGAGCCAGCGGCCATAACAGACAATAATACTTAAGGGGAGCGTGGGTGATAATTAGCAACCTGGAAACATTGCCTGGCAAAACCATAGTGCGCCATCTGGGCATGGTGCAGGGTAACACGGTGCGCGCCAAGCATGTCGGCAAGGATTTGATGGCCGGTATTAAAAATGTGTTTGGCGGCGAGTTGCACGGCTACACCGAGCTGTTGACCGAATCCCGCGAGGAGGCTACCGACCGCATGGTGGAGCAGGCCGAGTCGATGGGCGCCAATGCGATTCTGAATGTGCGTTTTTCGACATCTTCGGTGGCCGCCGGCGCAGCCGAACTGTTTGTGTATGGCACCGCTGTAGTGGTCGAGTAAGCCAGCGTGGAACTGATTATTCTTGTGGTGCTGTTGACTCTCGGTTACGCCGTGGGGCGCTGGCAGGAAGCGCGACATTTCGTCTTGATCCGGGGCCGGGAAAAAGAACTGGCCGGGGTGCTGGCATTTAGTACACGACATCTACCGGGCGACCTGCCGTCCGTTGAAACCCGCCTGGTATGCGGTAGTGCGGTGATATCGGTGGATTATTTTAAGCAGTTCTCCGCGGCGTTGCGGGGATTGCTAGGTGGGCGTATCAGCGCTTATGAGTCGTTGGTGGAACGCGCCCGTCGCGAAGCGCTGTTGCGGATGAAAAGCGATGCAGCCAAGCATGGTGCGAGTGCCGTATTCAACGTAAAACTGGAGACGGCGTCGATTACCAAAGGAGCGCGCAATCAAATTGGCTGTGTCGAGGTGCTGGCCTATGGCACGGCGCTCATCGCAACAAAAACTGGCTGATGGAATATCAAAATCCCCCGCCACCGGAAGGCATCAATGTCAGCGCGGCACATCCGCTGGTGGACTTTGTGTGGATGTTGGCTACTGTAGCCGCCGCCGTAGTTGCGTTGGTATTTGCCTTGTCCTTGCTGGCGCAAAAACTCCTGCCCCTGGTACCGTTTTCGGTAGAGCAAGCGATTGCTGAGCGCATAGCAACCCCACTTTGGGAAAGTCAGGTGGTGGCGCCAAAACATGCGCGGATCGAAACCTATTTACAGTCCCTTGCCGAGCGATTGGTCAACGCGCAGCCGCTGCCAGAGGGTATCAGCATTGCGGTGCATTACGCCGACAATGACAGGGTTAACGCGTTTGCAACACTCGGTGGCCATATCGTGATTTACCGCGGATTGCTGGAAAAGCTTCCGGATGAAAATGCCCTCGCCATGGTGAGAAAATGCCCTCGCCATGGTGATGGGACACGAAATCGGCCATGTGCGTTTTCGCCATCCACTGCTGGCCGTCGGCCGAGGGCTGGTGGTGAGTCTCGCCCTGGCAACAGTGGCGGGCGCATCCGACGCCACTTTGAACAATATCGCCCTTAACCTGGGTGGCGACATCGCGCTGCGCAAATATGGGCGCGACCAGGAACGCGCTGCGGACGCCGTTGCACTACGGGGCCTCGTAACCCTGTACGGCCACACCAGTGGCAGCACCAGTTTGTTTCGAGTGCTGCAAGTTCAACAGAGCCGGATTGAGTTACCAGAGTTTTTAAGTACGCACCCCATGACTGCTGAGCGCATCGCCGCTGTGGAGCAAATAGGTCATAGCGAGGGCTGGCAACAAAATGGCCAGAGCACACCCCTGCCCACATTTTAGCAAGAACGCTTTAATTGCCGCTGACCGCCCCCCTAGATATCGCTAGCGTGGCAACTGCGACAAATATTGGCATATACTCAAACGCAACGATTATCGCTTACACACACATTATCCTGAGCGGGAGAAAAGCATGGCCAATTCGGCACCTTCAACGTATCTAACACTGGCCATCGAGCATAAAGATGGCGTCGACTGGGTAACCCTGAATCGGCCTCAACAATTTAATGCTATCGACAAAATAATGACGGCGGAGTTACTCCAGTATTTCGGCGATTTGTACTTTAATCACGCGGTGCGCGTGGTGGTGCTGCGTGGCGCTGGCAAGCATTTTTGTGTGGGTCTGGATTTAAATGATGTCGATCATATTTCCGCCAGCGTCCCCACGGCGTTGCGTGGGCAACGTGCCATTGCCGAAATTATTATGCGTATGCGTCGCTGTCCGCAGCCCATTATTACCCTTATGCACGGCGCTGCCACTGGCGGTGGTCTGGCGTTGGCGCTGGCGTCAGATGTACGCTACGCCGCGCAGGGCGCGAAAATGAATGTCGCCATGGCAAAAATAGGTTTGACTGGTTGCGATATCGGTATCAGTTATTTTCTGCCCCGCGCGGTGGGCGCGTCCAACGCGGCGGAGATGATGATGGGCGGCCGTTTTGTCGATGCCGACAAGGCGCTGCGTATCGGTCTGGTGTGCGACGTTGTATCCCACGAGCAACTCGACGAAACCGGTAAGCAATTAACCGACGAGATGCTGGCCATGTCCCCGATGGGTCTGCGGTTGACCAAAGAAGGCCTCAACATGTCCCTGGACGCGGGGAGCCTGGAGGCGGTAATCGCCATGGAAGACCGCGGCCAGGTGCTGTGCATCGGCCCCTATTTTGACGAAGGCATAGGCGCATTTCTGGAAAAACGCCCCGCCAACTACTCCGACAAGTAGTCACACGGCGCACCACGCGTGGAGCAACATCCACCCCAAAACTCCGAACGCAGTCAGTTTGCATTACTTAAATCCAGACGGTTTTTGCCGTTCTTTCTCACCCAGTTTAGCGGCGCGCTAAACGACAATCTGTTTAAAAACGCATTGCTGGTGCTGCTGGTTAGCGGCGGTCTGGCCGTCGGCCATGTGGATACGAATACGTTGGTCAACCTCGCGGCCGGGCTGTTTATACTGCCGTTTTTCCTGTTTTCGGCGCTGGCCGGCCAATTCGCAGATAAATATGAAAAATCGGCAATTATTCGCAAAGTAAAATTGGCTGAAATTGTAATTATGCTGGTGGCATGCGCCGCCCTGTGGTGGCAGCTGCCATGGCTATTATTGGCGGTATTGTTTGCCATGGGCGCGCAGTCGGCATTTTTTGGGCCGGTGAAATACGCGATTATTCCACAGCACCTTGATGAAACGGAATTAGTGGGCGGCAACGCACAGGTGGAAAGCGGCACGTTTATTGCTATTTTATTGGGTACGATCGGCGGCAGCATGCTGGGCGGACTCACCGACCCGCGTGCGCTGATTGGTGGCACAGTCATCGGCGTGGCGTTGCTCGGCTGGTTATGCAGCAGGGCAATTCCCCGTGCGGAATCCAAAGCGGCACGATTAAAAATTGACTGGAATGTGGCGCGGGAAAGTTGGGCATTGATGAAAATGGCCAGCGAAAGAAAAGACGTGCTGTTGTCGATTCTCGGGATTTCCTGGTTTTGGCTGATCGGAGCCAGTTACTTGACCCAGATACCCAACTTCGTGGTGTCCGTACTGCATGGGGAGTCGCAGCTAATTGCGCTGGTGTTAAGTGCCTTTATCGTCGGCGTAGCGGGTGGTTCTCTATTGTGCGAACGTCTTAGCGGCCACAAGGTGGAATTGGGGTTGGTGCCCTTTGGTTCCCTGGGGCTGAGTATATTCGGCATTGATCTATTTTTTGCGGCGCAGGCCTATCAATTTGTGGCGACCGAGGAATTAGCCGGACCCCTGTCATTTGTGCTGCGTGCCGAGGGCGTGCGTGTGCTTATGGATCTTGCGCTGATCGGTATGTTCGGCAGTTTTTATATCGTGCCGCTGTACGCACTGATCCAGTTGCGCACTGCGCCGCAAAAACGCGCGCGGGTGATTGCCAGTAATAACATTATGAATGCGCTATTTATGGTGCTGGCCAGCGTCTTTGGCATTTTATTTTTGGGTTTGGCGGGTTTCAGTATTCCGGAATTTTATCTCGTTATCGCGGTGATGAATATCGCGGTGGCCGCGTTTATTTACGCTCAGGTGCCGGAATTTGCCGCGCGCTTTCTGGTGTGGTTGCTAACCCATACCCTGTACCGAGTGCGTCACGCTGGCCTGGAACATATTCCGGAAAAAGGCGGTGCACTGATTGTGAGTAATCACGTCAGTTACGTGGATGCTCTGCTGATCGGTGGCGAAGTGCGACGACCGATACGGTTTATTATGTATAAACCAATTTTTGATATTCCGG
>JBFJKD010000021.1:0-14715 GCA_041635095.1 Porticoccaceae bacterium | reverse complement strand
GGTGACGGCCTCCACCGGCAGGTTGGCTGCTTTCCAGGCTTCGTATCCACCCTGAATGTGGCATACGGGGGTCAATCCCATATTTTGTGCGGTCTGCGTGGACAGGGCGGAACGCCAGCCTTTGCTACAGTAGAAAATAAACCGCTTGCCGGACGCAAACAGGGGTTTGTGATAGGGACTGTCGGGGTCTATCCAGAACTCGAGCATGCCGCGTGGGGCGTGGTAGGCCCCGGGAATTTTTCCGTCGCGGGTTAGCTCGCGAATATCTCGCAGGTCGACAATTTGGCAATTGGCATCGTTCAGCAAGCCATAAGCCTGTTGGGGATCAATCGCTTCGATTTGCTGATCTGCCTGTGCAACCAGTTGCTTTACACCAATTTTCATAATGCTCTCCGGGTGTGCCTGTGTTGGGCGTTAAGTGCATGCCGTGCATGGTGCAGGGCTTAAAATTCCTGGAAAGTATAGCTTAAGGAACCTGTGGTGTTCTCGTCTGAATACGCTGGACAACGCTCAGGATAATTTTTGTCCGCGTTGTTGTTGGTAGCCGTTTGCAGTTAGACTAAAAGTTCAGAGTTGTGTTGAGTTAGCACAGCTTCACAGAATTATTTCCGGGGAGACATCAATGCAATACCGCCAATTAGGGGATACCGACATACAGGTCAGCGCCATCTGCCTCGGCACCATGACCTGGGGTGAACAGAACACCGTCGAACAGGCCATTGAACAAATGGATTATGCCGTGTCTGCGGGCGTCAATTTTTTTGATGCGGCGGAAATGTACCCGGTGCCGCCTCGCGCAGAGACTCAGGGACGCACTGAAAGTTACATCGGCGAATGGTTTGCGCGCCGCAAGCGCCGTGACGATATTTTTCTGGCTACCAAGGTGTCCGGTCGTTCGGACGCAGTGGGTGACTGGAAGCACCTGCGCGGTGGACCGCGGCTTAACCGCGCGCATATTCGCCAGGCGGTAACCGATTCCCTGCGGCGTTTGCAGACCGATTATATCGATCTTTATCAGGTGCACTGGCCGGAGAGAACCACTAATTTTTTCGGACAGCTGGGCTACGTTCATAAAGAGCAGGCCGATCTTATTCCCATTGCGGAAACTCTGAGAGCGTTGACAGAACTGGTCGCGGAAGGACTGGTGCGTCACATAGGTATTTCCAACGAAACCCCATGGGGCGTGACGGAATATTTGCGCTGCGCCCGGGAAAGCGGGTTGAGCCGGGTGCGCAGTATTCAGAATCCCTATAATTTATTGAATCGCAGTTTCGAAGTGGGCCTCGCGGAAATGGCGATTCGCGAACAGGTGGGGTTACTGGCCTATTCACCCCTGGCCATGGGTACGCTGTCTGGAAAATACTTACAGGGCAAGCGCCCCAAAGGGGCGCGTCTGACATTGTATGAGCGCTTTCAGCGCTATTCAAACCCGCATGCAATTGCCGCGACTGAAGCCTACGTCGCTCTGGCCCAGGAACATAATTTGGATCCGGCAACCATGGCGTTGGCATTTATTAATAGTCGCCCTTTTGTAACCAGTAATATTATCGGCGCTACGAATCTTGAACAACTCAAAACCAATATCGCCAGCATCGACGTGCAACTTGCCGACGAGGTGATCGCAGGTATTGAGGGTATTCATAAGCGCTACAGTAATCCCTCTCCCTGAATAATATTGCGCGGCTTAGTTGCGACGTTCCTTCACCAGCATCGTCAGACGCGATGCGCACACCGTGCGGCCCTGGTCGTCGACAATGGTGATACCCCACACATGGGTTGAGCCGCCGATATGGATCGGTCGAGCGGTGCCGTGCACGTGGCCGGACGATGCGGCACGCACATGGTTGGCGTTAATATCCAGCCCCACACAATAGTGTTTTTCCATATCCAGACACAGCATGCTGGCATGACTGCCCACCGTTTCGGCGAGTACGCAGGACACACCGCCGTGCAGGATGCCAAACGGTTGTTGCGTACGGTGATCGAGCGGCATGCTGGCGGTGAGGTAGTCATTGCCAATGTCGGTAAAGGTAATACCAACGTTTGCCGCGGCGCTGTCGTGAAAGTCGTTGTTTAGCATTTCGAGCGTTGGAGTGCTGAACCAAATTGCCATGGGATTCCTCATTTCGGATAAAGGGGTTGTAACGCAAAAGGATTATCGATCGACTGCCCGGCTTTTTTGCGTCTGTGGCTGTCGAGACGCTGCATCAGTTGCTGGAGCTGGCTCGCGCTGTGGCTGCTGTCACTGTACAGGGATGCATCGAGTTCGCGAAAGGATTGGGCGAGTGTTTCATCATTGGCCAAATCGGCTATTTCCTGCAGGGTCAGCAAATCTGGTTTTGCCCAGTTGATGCGCGCCCACCGCACAATTGCCGAACGTAGTGTGGTTAGATCACCGCAGTTTGCCAACGTCCGTATACGCGTAAATAAATCGCGCTCGGTTGGTGCAGTTACCGGGTCATTTTTGGGTGCCGTAATTTTGTCGCGACGTCTTCGCCACCACAGCACGGCGAACAGTGCGCTACACAGCACGAAAACTCCGTTACTGATAACGAGCATCCATATTAGCGGGCTGGCAGGCGCGTTAGTGATGCTGGTCATCGAGTCAATGGCAGTTCCGGCATCGACAGTTTCCTGCTGTGGGTCGTGATTCGACTCCCCTGGAGTCGTTACGGACGTATCGGTCGCCGCCGTTGTGTCGGCCGCAACGACAGCAAAGGTATCGCCTTTGAGGATGGTTTCGCGCCACGTGTCGGTACTCGTGTCCCACCACTGTACGCTGATGGGCGGTATTGTCAGGGTGCCCGGCTGGGTCGGCACCAGGGCAAACGATTCAATACGCTGACCAATCACACTATCGGCAGTAACGGAATCTTCGATACGTGGTTGATCTGCGTAGGTGCGTAGCCCCGCGCTCTCGGGCAGGGGCAGCGGTGGCAATTGCGCGCCAGCCAGCCCTTGCGCGGTGAACGTTATGGTGCGCGTAACGGGTTCTCCGACAGTTAGTTGTTGTGTGGAATTACTCCATTTTTCGGCGAGACTGACGCCTTTACTGGGCAACCATTCCTTACCGGTAGCGGAACTGGGTCGCGGTTTGATCGCGACGGTTTTCTGTTCCGTCTGTACGACCACAGGTTTGCCGCCGCGGCTAAAAAAAGAGTTGCCGTAGGGATTGCGCGGATCGGGAATGGTGCCGCTAAAACGCACGGGTGGAATGACAAGATCGCCACTCTGGTCAGCAAACAGGGCAAATTTTGTTTCCACTACGGTGTAATTAGCGCCAGCAATTGATTTCTGAAATTGTGTGCTGGATATTTTTATCAGGCGAGCGCCGGGAACCTCGAGCTCGGTGCTCTGAAAATCCTGTAGCGAAACGGTGGTATACAAACGTAAAGTCAATATCAGCTGTTCCTGAACGAAAACGCTGTCGTTATCGATTAACATTTCGGTATACAGTTGTTTGTCAGACGCGCTGGCACGACTGTTTTTTTCAACGGTGATGGCGATGGCATTGCTGACGGCCTGTTTTACGCGCAGGGATGGAATCAGCAATTCGCCGCTGCGCACGGGCAACAGGCTTAGTCGCCATGTGGTCACGGAAGACATGACTCCCATGCTCATGGATAACTGGCTTTGCCGTTGATTGGACAATATTTCAAAATTTTTTTCCAGGGATGAAAAGTCAGGGTCTTCCTGTATTTGGCCAGGGTAACTCAACGTCAGAGTCAGGGTTTCGCCGCTGCCGATACGGGTCCGGTCGACTTCGGCGTGTAATTCGTCCGGCTGCGCAACAGCCGGGATTGCCGCTAGCACAAATAAAATAAGCGCAACAAACAAATGGCGACACAAGGTCATTACCAACGCTCCGGTTCGCTTTCGTTTAACAGCTGGCGATTGCCGCGTTCGTAATCGCGCCGCCGTGCCTCGTATTCAAACTTGCGTCGCATCAGTCCGCTCGGATCATCGGGAATCTGGCGCAACCATTGTTCCAGCGCCTGTTGTTTGTCCGCATCCACCGGTGCCGCATTGCGGTCTTCTTGCAGTGCGCCTGCGCGCTCGGGTGGCGATGCCTGGTCCGGTTTTTGCTGGTCAGCGGAGCGCGGTTGAGTATTCGTCGGTCGGTCCGGGGTAGCGGTGTTGTTCTGCTTTTGATCGGCGTTTTCTGATCCGGCAACTGGGTCTTCCCGCTCGCTGGCGGAATCATGGGCCGCCGGAGAATGGTCCGGATTGGTATCGTCTCCCGCTTCGGGCTGAGATTGTTGATGACTGCCGTTTTCATTTTTGGGTTGTGCAGATTTATCTTCGCTATTTTGCTGCTGCTCCGAACTTTGGTCTTGCGTTGCATTATCCGTCGATGGTTGATTATCGGACTGCTGTTTTTCGGAATCCGAGTTCGATTGGGATTGTTGCTGCTGCTCAAGTAATTTTTTCACAACATCCCGGTTGAATGTGGCGTCCTCCAGGTCGGGGTCGAGTTGCAGGGCTGTTTCATAAGCGGCCAACGCTTCTTCGAACTGGTTGTCGTGGGCGAGGGAATTACCGAGGTTGTAAAACCCCGTCGACTCCTTAGTTTGTGCAAATGACTCGGCGGCCCCCGCGAAGTCCTCGTGGCGATAAGCAGCGGTACCTTTCCACGCGGGATCTTTAAATAGCTCGGCAGCCCGCTGTGGATTGTCTTCAGCCAGCGCTCGGGCCGCCTGCTGGTCGCTACGCAGCCACAAATCCTGCCAATCCAGCGCTTGCGCCGATGGGCTGGCAAGGAGGTAGGGGCTGACGATCAACAGGGTAATCAAGTTGCGGCGAAAACCGACCAACAACAAGGGCAAGGCGAGCAAAATTAACCAGAAGCCCTGGTCGTCCCAGCTATCGAAAGTGCGCTCCAGCTGCGCAGCTGCTGCAAGGTTTCTGCCACTTAACGGGGCGGTGATAAACAGTATATCGTTGTCGTTATTGGCCAGTGCGGCGTAGCGACCCTGGTTGCGGGCGGCGAATTGCTGCAACCCGCGATGGTTGACGCCAGCGATGATAATAGTGCCATTGCGATCCTTGGCGAAGCCGCCGCCCGGGATGGGAATGGGTGAGCCGCTATCACTGCCCACGGCTAATACGGACAGACGGAAATCCGGCAGACTGTCGAGCAATTCATTAATCGTGGTTTGCGCGTCGTCGGCAACACCGTCGGTGACCAGTAACAGATCCCCCGTCAGGTGGCCGGCGTTCATAATTAGTTCCAACCCGGATTGCACGGCGGCCTCGGGGTTGCTGCCGGCTGCGGGCATCACTGCCGGGCTCAGGGCCGGTAACAGGGCGTCGATAGTGGCCGCGTCATCGGTTAGCGGGCTTACCGTATGCGCATCTGCGGCGTAAGCGATCAGAGCAGTGGTGCCCTCCTTGCGCAGGCGTAACAGGTCACTGATTTTCAACCGCGCGCGGGTCAGGCGGTCCGGCTTCAGATCTTCGCTCAACATGGAAGGGGACAGGTCCAGCAGGATGACCAGCGGTTGTTGTTGTTTGTGTATGGGTAATGGAATTCGTTGCCAGGTCGGACCAGCGGCCGCGATGCACAATAATAACCACACGATGGCGGCCCACAGGGGCAGACGTCGCCCCCCTGTCGCGCCGTTTGCTGCCACCAGAAAAGGCAGGATATGTGGTGCGATTACGTTGTTCCAGGGGCCAACCGCAGTTTTTTCTTTATGGGCCATCCACAGGGCAAAGCCCCACACCGGCGCCAGGGCGAGTAACCACCAGGGCCGCAAAAAATGGAAGGCATTAAGCTGTGTTATCAGGTCAGCCATTGGCGTACCTCAGACGGGTTTTCAGGGCGAGGAGAAAACTCGCCACAATGGCAGCCGCCAGCGGCCAATGATACAGCGCTTGTGTGGGTCGCAAAGTCTCCGCTTCCTGCTCTACGGGTTCAATCTGGTCGAGAGTTCGATACACGGCTGCGAGATCTTCCGGGTTGCGCGCGCGAAAATAGCGGCCGCCGGTTTTGGCTGCAATGGCGGTTAAGGTGCCCTCATCCAGGTCGGCGGAGGGGTTGATACGTTGTACGCCAAACAGGGAGCGACGCAATATTTCGTCGGCACCAATGCCCACCGTGTAGATCTTGACCCGGTGAGCGGCCGCCAGTTCTGCGGCCTGTAGCGGTGTAACCGCTCCCGCGGTATTTGCGCCATCGGTCAGCAAGATCACCACGCGGCTGCTTGCGGGGCGATCCCGCAGTCGCTTTACCGCCAGGCCGATCGCATCGCCAATCGCCGTGCCCTTGCCCGCAAAGCCGATCATGGCCTCCTGCAGCATGGTATTTACAGTGGCCCGGTCGAAGGTCAGGGGTGTTTGCAGATAGGCGTTGCTGCCAAACAGAATCAAGCCGAGTCGATCGCCCTTGCGCCGTACTACGAATTCGCCCACCACGTCCTTGACCACACGCAAACGATCCACCAGTCCGCGACCGCTATCCATATCCTCAATTTCCATACTGCCCGAGATATCGACTGCTAGGAGTAAATCGCGGCCGGTGGTGGGTAGTACAATCGGATCACCAATCCATATGGGTCGAGCGGCTGCCAGGACTGCACCACACCAGATGGCGCTGAGTAGCAGGAGCACCAGCACATCGCCCCGTCCGCCTGAGCCGTGCGCGCGATTAAGATCGCCGTACAGTGGCGCCCACAGTGGCACTGACATGCTGGCAGCGGGTTTGCGCAACGCGCGGTATAGCCACGGCGCGGGGAGGATTAACAACAGCCAGGGCCAGTGCAAGCTCAACATGGTAGCGGTGCACCTTTAGCAACCCAGCGCTGAGCACAGCTATACAGTGCCCACGCCTGGTCTTTCGCCAGTGGTGGTGCGTCCGGGTCGTAGAGTGCGGCGCTCAATTCCGGTAGCGAAATGACGTTCAGTACCTGTTTGCTGTCCAGTGCCTGTAATGCGCTCAACAGC
The DNA here is from genome assembly GCA_041635095.1 of Porticoccaceae bacterium. GTDB lineage: Bacteria > Pseudomonadota > Gammaproteobacteria > Pseudomonadales > Porticoccaceae > JBFJKD01. Next base: position 7,770 of record JBFJKD010000021.1, on the reverse strand, counting down.
GTTGCAGTAGCTATGCCGTTGGCGACCCGTTGGGGCGCTCCGGCGATGGCACAGCGGCGCATAAGCGCTACCAGCTCCTGCGCAAACTGCGCGCCATCCCCGGAGCGCGCATAGTTTTCCCACAGGTTTTTCAGGAGAGCGCTGCCGTCGCGGCGATAGCGTCCGCGTTGGTAACGGCGTATTGCGGTGGTGACGGTCCAGCCGATAATCGCCAACGCGATAAACGCCAGCACCCACCAGCCTGGCGCGGGAGGCCACCAGCTCACCGGGGGTGGGGTGTGAATATCCCGTAATTGCGCGAGCAAAGGATTCAGGACAGCCTCCGTTGGCGATTTTTACCATAGGCTAACTGTAAAACGTCAAGCACTGCGCTATCGTCTGGAAACGCGATAAGCCCCAGGCGCAGGCGCTGTGCGACTTGTTGCAAGCTCAAAGTGCGTGCGCGGAAGGCATCCGCAAAACTGGCTCGCAGTGCGGCGTCGCGGGTGTTGAGCGCGAAACGTTGTCGCCCGTCGGTGACCGGATAAAGCCCAGGGGGCGGCAATTCTTTTTCGAGTCTGTCGTAAACGTGACAAAGATTGACATCGCAGTGGCGTGCCAACTGAAACAGGTGGCTTTCAGCTGCTTCATTTAGATCGTGAAAATCACTGACCACTACTACGGTAAAACCCGGGTGCGCCACACGGCGAGTATGTTCGAGCATGGTGGCCAATGTGTAGCCGTCAGGTTGCCGTTGTTGTAGCGCACTACTTGCAGCGCACAGACTGTGAATCAGTTGCAGGACGCTGTGATGACTGCGGCGTGCGCGGATGTCGCTGTGCTGCTCCGGGCCAAACACTAACCCACCCACCCGGTCGTTGGCGTGCAGGCCAGCCCAGGCGAGGGTCGCGGCGATCTCGCAGGTGGTGACGGATTTGAGCTTGCGGCTACCGAAAAACATGTGCTGACGTAAGTCGGCCACCACTAACACGGGGCGTTCCCGTTCCTCGCGAAAAAGTTTGGTATGTGTGTTGCCCGTGCGCGCCGTGACACGCCAGTCTATGGTGCGAATATCGTCACCGGGCTGATAGGGGCGCACCTCATCGAAATCCATACCCCGTCCGCGCAGTCGGGAATGGTGATTGCCCGCCAGGGCACTGCGTGGGGCGTGCCTTGGGAACAAACGCAGTTCGCGGGCGCTGCGGCGCAGCTGTACAAGGTTTTCCGCGCTGGCAAAGACTGGGTTCGACGAGTCGGGGTATAGCATCAGGCAGAGGGCACAGTGTCGATCAGGCTGGTTATAATCGAATCGGCGGTAGCGCCGCTGGCCTCGGCCGCAAAGCTGAGAATCAGGCGGTGGCGCAATACGTCGTGGGCCACTGCGCGCACATCGTCCGGCGTCACAAACTCCCGGCCATCCAGCCAGGCGTTGACGCGGCTGCAGCGATCCATGGCAATGGTTGCGCGCGGGCTGGCGCCGTATTCAATACATTGGGCAATCTGTTTGCTGTAGGCCTCGGGATTGCGCGTAGCTAGCACCAGTTGCACCAGATACTCTTCGACATTTTCCGCCATTTTCACCTGCAGGGCTGCGGTGCGGGCCGCGAAAATAGTTTCCTGGGACACCCCGGGAGGGTTGCTGGTGGCAGCACCCACCGCCTCGTCCCGGGCGAGTTGCAATATGCGTCGCTCGCTATCTCGATGTGGATAGTCTACTGGCACATGCATCAAAAAACGGTCCATCTGTGCTTCGGGCAGAGGATAGGTGCCTTCCTGCTCGATGGGATTTTGCGTGGCCATCACCAGGAACAGTCTGGGTAGCGCATAGGTTTGTTGACCGACGCTGATCTGGCGTTCCGCCATCGCCTCCAGTAGCGCTGATTGAACCTTGGCGGGCGCGCGATTAATCTCGTCGGCCAGTACCAGGTTGTGAAATAAAGGTCCGCGCTGAAATTCAAAGTTGCCACTTTCAGGGCGGTAGATATCGCTGCCGGTGATGTCGGCTGGCAGCAAATCCGGCGTAAACTGGACGCGATGAAAATCGCCGTCGATACCTTCTGCAAGGGTTTTGATCGCTTTCGTCTTGGCGAGGCCGGGAGCGCCTTCCACCAGCAGGTGACCATCGGCCAACAGTGCCATGATCAGGCGCTGAGCGAGATGTGTTTGGCCGACAATACGAGAATTTAGAAAGGCGAGTAACGACTGGATTTCGGTATAACAGGGCATGCATGGGCTCGTTGGTTGATGGTGCAAGGTAATGGAATTGTAACGGGTTGTCGATCGCTGCTCAAAGCCGTGTTGCCCTACGCAGCCGCAGGGAGATTAGCAATCTCCGGTGGCGTCGTCTTAACATGGATAAATTCAGCGACACAGCAACCGCATTGAAAAATACGGAGTTAGGAATTCAGGCGACCACAAAAGTTCCTGAATAATATTGCTCGGCGCAAATTTCAGGTGCAGGTTTTTACATTCGGCAGGGGATAACGGATGACTTGCACAAGGTCATGCCTTATTCTTGCCTGCGGTTAATTAACGAGATTTTCATGTACCAGCTTGCGCGCCAGGCGTTATTTTTGTTGCCACCGGAAACTGCTCATCATCTGTCCCTGATGGCGATTAGCGGTGCTGCGCGCTTAGGTTTGTTACCCGCTCTCGAGAAAACGGTTGCGAAAAAGCCCCTGGAGGTTATGGGTTTGCGTTTTCGAAATGGCGTGGGACTCGCCGCAGGGCTCGATAAAAATGGCGATTATTTCAACGCATTGGGTGCTCTCGGTTTTGGCTTTGTGGAAATAGGCACCGTGACGCCGCGACCCCAATACGGCAATCCCAAACCGCGTCTGTTTCGGGTGGCGCAACACCAGGCCATCGTTAATCGCATGGGGTTTAATAATCTGGGCGTCGATCATCTGGTGAAACAGGTGGCGAAGCGCCGCTACGAGGGTGTGCTGGGAATCAATATTGGAAAAAATGCGGATACGCCGCTGGACCGGGCGATTGAAGACTATCGACAATGCCTGCAGAAGGTGTACGCCTGTGCGGACTATGTGACGGTGAATATTTCGTCTCCGAATACGCCGGGATTGCGGAATTTACAGCTTGGACAACACCTGCAGCAATTGCTGGCAGAGTTGAAGGACGTGCACAGCAGGCTGGCGGATCACCATCAACGATACGTGCCTCTGGTGGTAAAAATAGCGCCGGATATGGAGGCGGATCAGCTCGCCGACCTCGCTGCGCTACTAATTAAGAATCGTATCGATGGGGTGATTGCCACCAACACCACGATTGCCCGCGACGGGCTGGGGGATTTACCCGTCGCGCGGCAGGCGGGGGGGTTGAGCGGCAAGCCCCTGCGGGCGCGAGCCACCTCGGTGGTGGCGGCGCTCGCGCAACATCTGGACGGCGCAATTCCCATTATTGGCGTGGGCGGTATTTGCAGCGGCGCGGACGCGGCGGAAAAAATACGCGCCGGGGCGAGTTTGGTACAGTTGTACACGGGATTTATCTATCGGGGACCAGGCCTCATAAAAGAATCGGTAGCGGCATTAGCGGCTACCGATTCTTAAGCCTCGTTGGAGGCTTCAATCAGGGCAATTGCGCCCTGGAGACCTGAATACGAATGACGGAAAAAACAGCCGTCACGTGAGAACTGTTACATGGAAACCACTTTTTGCTGACCGGTGGAAGCACTATACCCTTGCCAGTGGTCCTCGCGACCTTCGCGCCAACCTTTGATCCATTCAGCGCTGAGGGGGTTTTCTCCGGAATAGGGGCAATTATCGTTGGCCCTCCCACTGAAGCCGACCTGATAACCTTTAATGTAGGCACGGTGGATGGTGTCACGTTTTTGCCTTTTCATAGGGGAGTAGCTCCTGTTATTGCAATCTGTTATTACAGTATCAGTCCCCGTCGAGCAAGCGCCACCGACCGGGATTTTCACCATGGCAGGACGGAAATGGGGATCTCTGACAGTTCAACAAATTGGAGCGGGTGTGTCGAAGATTTTATTTGTCTATAGACGTTCTGTTTAATGCCCGACAGTAATCAAAGGTGAGTGCGAACGTGTTTAATGAGTGGTTTGTCAGTTGCCCCAGGGGCCTTGAAGGCCTGCTGGGGGACGAGTTAGCTCAGCTGGGTCTGCATAGCCGACGCGAAACGGTGGCAGGCGTGGCGCTGCAGTGCGCGCTACGGGACGCCTATGTCGTGTGTTTATGGTCGCGCCTGGCGAACCGCGTGCTCCTGCCCCTGGCGACGTTTCCAGTGGCCAGCGCGGACGATATTTACGCGGGTGCTTCCGCCGTCAACTGGAGTGAGCACTTCGGTGCCGAGGCCACGTTTGTGGTCGATTTTGTCGGTACCGGTTCCGGTATCGACAATAGCCACTACGGTGCGTTGCGGGTCAAGGATGCAGTCATTGATTACTTTCGTCGTACCACGGGGGAACGCCCGAGCATTGAGCAACAGACTCCGGATATTCGGCTCAATATGCGGCTTGCCCAGGGTATGGCTACCCTGAGCCTGGATTTTTCGGGGGGCAGTCTACACCGGCGTAATTATCGAGTAGAGGGTATGTCGGCGCCGCTCAAGGAGAATCTGGCGGCGGCGATACTGATCCGTGCCGGGTGGCCTGCGATCGCCGCCAGTGGTGGCGCGTTGATCGACCCCATGTGCGGCAGCGGTACGCTGTTGGTTGAGGCCGGGTTGATGGCGGCGGATATCGCGCCGGGGTTACTGCGCACGCGTTTTGGGTTTTTGCGCTGGCACCATCATCAGCCAGCGTGCTGGCAGGAATTGCTTGCCGAGGCCGAAGCGCGAAAGAGGGCAGGGTTGGCAAAATTGCTGCACGTTCAGGATACAGTGGTGCCGCAGGTCGTCACCCGTATCAGGGGCTTCGACTGGGACAGCAACGCGGTGGAGGCTAGTGCGGCGAATATTGCGCGGGCCGGGCTGGAGAATATTATTGCGGTGCGTCACGGCGCTGTTGCAGCATTGCGCAACCCCCTCCCGGACGGCGTTCCTGGACTGGTGGTTACTAACCCCCCCTATGGGCATCGCCTGGGGGAAGAAGAAGGGTTGCGCGGGTTGTATCGGCAACTCGGAGTAGTGTTAAAGAGTTATTTTGGTGGCTGGCGCGCCGCCGTGTTTACCGGTAACGGCGCACTGAGCTTTGAATTGGGCCTGCGCCGAGATAAGCGCTACAGGCTGTTTAATGGCACCATCCCCAGCGAGTTATCGTTATTTGCGATTCGCGAACGAACGACGAGTGACGACGAGCCTGGAGCGCGGGAGGCAGCTCCGGCTGAGCCACTAACTTCCGGTGCGCAGATGTTGGCCAATCGCCTGCGCAAAAATCGACGCAAACTGGCGCCCTGGTTAAGGCGCACGCAAACGGTGTGCTATCGCCTGTACGACGCGGATTTGCCGGAGTACGCGGTGGCGATCGACTGCTATGGTGAGCATGTTCACGTGCAGGAATATCAGGCCCCAACTTCAATTGGCGAAGATGCTGCGCGGCGACATTTACGGGAAGTGCGCGATGCTGTGAATAACGTACTCGCTCCTCAGGGGCAGGAGGTGTTTTACAAGCAGCGGCGGCGGCAGCGCCACAACGAGCAGTATCAGCGGACACAACATACTGGAGCTGGCGTGGTTACGGTGGCTGAAGGCGATGCTGCGCTGGAAGTGAATCTTAGCGACTATATAGACACCGGATTGTTTCTGGATCATCGCGCGGTACGCCGACTCATTGCCGAGCAGTGCACATTGCGCCGCAGACAGCAAAAGCAGGTGCGCTTTCTGAATCTATTCTGTTATACCGCCACCGCTACCGTGCAGGCAGTCCTGGCGGGTGCGCAACACAGTTTGAGTGTGGATATGTCCAATGCCTATCTGGAATGGGCGCAACGTAATTTTGTGTTGAATGACCTCGACCCGCAGGGGCATCAACTGCTGCGCGCAGACTGCATCGCGTGGCTGAGCGCAGCGACCGGCGAGTACGATATTATTCTGCTGGACCCACCCACGTTTTCCAATTCAAAAAAAATGGCGGGTGTACTGGATATACAAAAGGATCACGCCGCCTTGCTTGAGCAGGCGATGGGGTTGCTTGCCGACGATGGTGTACTGGTGTTTTCGAATAATTTTCGTCACTTCAAAATGGATCCGATTGTTATGGAGACATTTCAGGTTGAGGACGTGACTGCGGCAACCATCGATAAGGATTTCGAACGCAACCCCCGCATTCATAATTGCTGGTTGCTCACCCACGGTAAATCCGATGTCCGCGAATAACCTGCTGACGTTATACAGCGGCAGCGACTGCCATCTGTGCGCGCAGGCGCAAGCGCTTCTCTATCCCCTGCTTGATGAGCAGAGGTGGCGTTTGCAGATTATCGTAATCGATGGCGATGATGCCCTTGTGCAGCGCTACGGCACGCGTATTCCGGTGGTGGTCACCCCGGATGGTCGGGAGAAGGGTTGGCCCTTTTCCATCGGCCAGGTGCGGCGGCTAATGTTGGAGAGCCCGGACGCACCCTAGGTGCAAGCGCGCTCTTATATGCAGCTTCGCGGTTGCCCTGGGTCCCGCAATTACAGGTGTTGTATAAACCAGTCCCGGGCGGCGCCGCTGGATTGGGCAAAACCGGCCACATAGGCATCGAAATGTCCGCCCGGCAGCAGGGCTAACTTCTTGCGCTCAAGGGCCTGATTAAAAACTGCTAGTGCTTCGTCGGCGACGGTCAAGTGATCGTCCCGCGCGACCACCATCAGTAACGGGGTTGGGCTGATCCCAGGAAGATAGGAGCCCGGCCCGTATTCGGAAAATATTTCCACCGAGCGCAACGTCACGTTATTAGCTTTAAACGCTATATTCTGGCGCGTAAAGTCTTACCTTTTCACTTACGGCTGGCCATTTGTGGGCGACGTGAGGCAGGTGTTGATGTTAGTTAGCGTAGTGGATAAGTCATTGGTTGAACATGCGCAAGGGTTACATTTTTTCGGCAAGCCTGAAAAATTGTCTGGCAGTAGCGGTAGTGGCGGCGGCAATCAGTGCTTCGTGCTCGTGGCGACAGGCTGCCACGGTCTGTAAAATACAGGGTAGATAAGCCGGTTCGTTGCGGCGATTTTTTGGTTGCGGTTGCAGGGTACGCGGTAACAGATAGGGCGCATCGGTTTCCAGCATCAAACGATTAAGCGGTATCTGAGTGACCAGTTGTTGCAGTTCAGCGCCGCGGCGCGGGTCGCAGATCCAGCCGGTGATGCCAATGTGTAAATCCAGGTCGAGATAATTGAACAGGCTGTGCCGATCTCCGGTAAAGCAATGAATGACCCCGTCGGTTAGTCGATGGCGGTAGTTGCGCAGAATGGCCAGTTGCCGATCGTGGGCATCTCTAGCGTGCATAAACACCGGTAAGCCAAGGGTTGCGGCGATCTCCAGTTGTGCCTCAAAAGCGCGTTCCTGGGCCGGACGTGGCGATAAATCCCGATAGAAATCAAGACCGGTTTCGCCAATAGCCACTACTTCGGCGGCGGTGGCCTGTTGCGCGAGCGCGGTGGCGCTGTCCGTGGTCCAGTCCTGGGCGTGGTGGGGGTGCAATCCCGCGGTTGCATACAGGTCGTATCCGCTTGTTGCTCTGGCCAGTCGACACAGGGCAATTGCGGCGGCGGTATTGTGTGCAGTGGTGCCAGTGACAATGCAGGTGGTGACACCGGCGGCCGAGGCGCGCGCAAGCACGTCGTGCTGGTCCCTGGCGAAACTTTTGTCCGTGAGATTGGCGCCGATATCGATCAACT